>JBFXAV010000365.1:0-3937 GCA_050183935.1 Candidatus Korobacteraceae bacterium
CTCACCGCCTTCCGCCGGAGTCACAAAGACATGCGTGCGCTTCCCTGCCGTGTAAGTGGACCAGTGACGGAATAGCAGGCGTGTAAAAGTGGAAGCCTTAACCTTGGATTGCTCGTTCTGTTCTTCGCGCTGGCGGTTGCAGGCGTCGTCCTTGCAGTCGGGGTAGACCTCGGAGGTGAACAGAACGTGCCTGCCATCCGGCGACCACAGTGCCCCGGATGCCCCGGTGGAAATTGCGGTCACCTTGCGCGGCTCGCCTGTTAGCCTTCCTGAAGCAGGGTCGAACGCGTGTGCCCACACCTGCGGCACGCCATCCCGTGCAGAAACACACAGCAACTGATCGCCCTTGGGCGACCATCGCGGACGCTCCTCACCTTTAGGGTCGGAGGTAAGCTGCCGGGCGTCACCTCCAGCAAGTGGCACAATCCAGAGGTGAGGCGTGCGAGTGTTCTGCTCCAGGCTCACCTCAACGGCGCTGAACACCACCCACTTGCCGTCGGGCGAAATGGCAGGCTCGCCGATGCGTTTGAGGGACATCATGTCCTCAAAGGTGAACGGGCGGAGGCCGGAAGCAGGCTGCGGCGGAGAAGGCTGGGCAGCCAGGGTACTCACAAGCAGCAGAAAACAAGCAATCCAACGCACGGCAGGCATAGTAAACTCCCCGCGAACGAACTCACCCTCAGTATTGTACGAGGCAGAATTGCAGCAATCACCGCAACTGTGAGCCGGGAATCGCGTCTAAAATAAGTGTGAGACCACCAATGATGCCTTTTCAGCAACTTCTCCGACGCTCTTTGGGCCTGCTGGCGATCTTGACGGTCGTGGCCTTGTTGCCCGCAGCTGCACCGGCTCAGGAGGGGCAGCTTGACCCGGCGCAGCCTACGGGAATTTCCACGGACGAAATTATTCGCCGCTTTGCTTCCCGCGAGAAAGAATTCAAGGAAGCTCGCGAACGCTACACCTATCGTCAAGATGCCAAGATTCAGGAGATGGAAGGCAACACCCCCATGGGCGAGTGGCACCAGGTTGTGGATATTCTTTTTGACAACCGTGGCCGCCGCATCGAGTCGGTAGTATTCGCGCCGCAGCCTTCGCTACGTCGGATCATGATGACCAAGGAAGACGTGGACGACCTCCAGAACCGTCTACCGTTTGTGCTGACCACCGATGAAATTCCCGAGTACCAGATTCTCTACGTAGGACAGCAAAAACAGGACGAACTGAATACCTATGTCTTCGATGTGGCTCCCAAGCAGATCCAGAAAGGACGACGCTATTTCCAGGGACGTATTTGGGTGGACGACCGTGACCTTCAGATCGTAAAAACCAGGGGTAAGAGCGTGCCTGAAATCCGCGACAAAAAAGGTGAAAACCTGTTTCCGGAGTTCACCACCTATCGCGAGCAGATTGATGGGCGCTATTGGTTCCCGACGTACACGCGCGTGGACGACACATTGAACTTTTCAACCGGAGACGTGCGCATCCGGCAGATTGTCCGCTACACCAATTACAAGCGCTTCGGCGCGGATGTGAAGATCACCTACGGCGACCAGGAAGTGGAGCGCGCGCCGGGAGAAACCCAAAAGCCGGGAGAGCAGCCTTCCCAGCCGCAACAGAAATCACAGTAGCAATTTTCGGGTCAATCTCAGGCCGCGCAGAACGCGTGGCCTTTTCTTTTGGGAGGAGCTTTTTTACCACAGAGAGAACGGGTACGGGTGTCTTCTCGTTTTCTCTGTGTCTCTGTGCCTCTGTGGTGGCGTAGCCTGGTTGTCTTTGTGGTGAAAGCTCCTGATTTCGTGTGAAATAGGAATTGTGAGCCTCTTCCCCCAGCTTCCCGCCGATACCGCCACGGACTTCTCGCGTCCACTGGCGGACCGCATGCGCCCGCGTTCGCTGGAGGAGTTTGTCGGCCAGGAACACCTGCTCGCGCCCGGCAAGCCCTTGCGAGCGCAGATTGAGCGCGACGACACCCAGTCCCTCATTTTCTGGGGACCGCCGGGTGTGGGGAAAACCACACTGGCCAAAATCATTGCGCGTGTCACCAAGGCTGAGTTCATCGAGTTCTCGGCGGTTCTGGCTGGCATAAAAGAAATCAAGCAGGTAATGGCCGACGCTGAGAAGGCCCGGCAGTTCGGTACGCGCACCATCGTCTTCGTGGACGAAATCCACCGCTTCAACAAGGCGCAACAGGACGCATTTCTCCCCTACGTGGAAAGCGGCGCCATCCGGCTCATTGGCGCGACTACGGAGAATCCTTCGTTTGAAGTCATCTCCGCTTTGCTCTCGCGTTCGCGCGTGTACATTCTGCAGCCGCTCACGGAGGAACAGATCGTGCAACTGCTTCGGCGCGCGCTGGAGGACCATGAGCGTGGCCTCGGGAATACCGGGGTGCTTGCCGACGATACCGCCCTGGAGCGCATTGCCGCGTACTCCAGCGGAGACGCCCGCAGCGCCTACAACGTGCTGGAAGTCGCGGTAACCCTGGCATTGGAAGTGGCGAAGTCAAGCAAACAGGCAGCGACAATTTCTGATGCCGTCGCGCAGGAAGCGCTTCAGAAGCGCGCACTGCTCTATGACAAGGCGGGAGAGGAACACTACAACATCATTTCTGCGCTGCATAAATCGGTACGCAACAGCGATCCCGATGCCGCCCTTTACTGGCTGGGAAGAATGCTCGAAGCAGGCGAAGACCGGCTTTATGTGGCGCGACGTGTGGTACGCATGGCCGTAGAGGACATCGGACTCGCTGACCCGCAGGCGCTCGGGCTCACGCTTGCCGCGCGCGATGCCGTGGACTTTCTCGGAATCCCGGAAGGCGACCTGGCGCTGGCGCAGGCAGTGGCATATCTCGCCATCGCTCCTAAGTCGAATGCGCTTTATCGGGCATATGGCGCGGTTCAGCAGGATGTGGAGCAGACCGCAGCTGAACCGGTCCCACTGCATCTTCGTAACGCTCCCACCGGGTTGATGAAAAAGGTCGGCTACGGCAAGGGATACCAGTACGCGCACGACCTGGAAAGCAAAGTTGCGGATATGCAATGCCTGCCCGACAACCTGCGCGATCGCGTGTACTACCACCCCACCAACGAAGGAGTGGAGAAACGCATTCGCGAGCGGTTGGAGGAGATTCGCAGGAGACGGGCACAGGCCCACAGACAAGGCTCGGCGGATGAGAAATCTGGGAACAAATAACGAAGACGCCTGTTTCCTGTTTAGCTGTCATCCTGAGCGAAGCGAAGGATCCCTGCAATCTCACGCAGACGGTGGTGTTTGCGCGCTTTCCACGCTTGCAGCGCACTGCTGAGTAGTCGCTCGTACAACTAGACCGGACTTGCCTAGGAAAATCTTCGCCGGTGCTCTACCAGAATGCAGCGATCCATCACCACAAACATTCCTGCCTTGCGGGCCTTCTCTGCGGCTTCGTTGTGAATGACTCCCTCCTGCATCCAGATTGCTGGCACGCCCAACTGAATTGCCTGATCCACAACGGGAGGAACAAATTCAGGGCGGCGGAAAACATTCACGATGTCGATCTTTTCCGGAACATCCAGCAGAGATGCATAAGATTTCTCTCCCAGCGTGCCCGCGATGGTGGGGTTCACCGGGATAATGCGATATTCCCTCATCTGTAAAAAGGCCGCAACACCGTAACTGGGACGCAGCGGGCTGGAGGAGAGTCCTACGACCGCGATGGTGCGCGCCCGTTGAAGAAGCTGGCCGATTTCGTCCTGTGGGAGCTTGTCTTGAGGAGTCATGTTGTCATTGAATCGCGTAAGGCGATCCATTCTAACCGCTGGCACTGGATGACGGAATGGTGCAGCTCGGACGACTCCAAGCGAACAAGCCAGAATACTTTCCAGCTCCCTGCTTATAGCAAAGCAGTCCATGATGATGTTTGTTGTGATGGTGGTCTGAAGAACAGAAGGCTGCACCACTT
>JBFXAV010000366.1:0-3926 GCA_050183935.1 Candidatus Korobacteraceae bacterium
ACTGCTGGAGTCCGATGCCAGCCGATTGTTGACGGGGAAAATGGAAAAGCAGGAGTAGGAGATCAATTGAGAGCGGCAGACGAGGGCGTCCGCCGCCACACAGGTATTGCGAGAGCAAGGGATTGGGCGGGGGAGACGTAGCAGAGCTACGTCTCTACACAAGTTCGCGCATCCGCAAGTTCCTGCGTTCCATCTGCATGGATGCAAGTCACTTCCGTAGCACTACTCTTCTTTTTTGTTTTCGAGCTGCTGAGAGAGGTAGTTCTGAATGCCCATCTCCTGAATGGCGTGCAACTGTCCTTCGAGCCAGTCGATGTGCTCTTCTTCGTCCACCAGAATGTGCTCGAGAAGTTCGCGTGAGCCGGCGTCACCCGCTTCAGTGCAGACTTTGATGCCCTTGTTGAGCCGCTCCACGGCCTCGTATTCCACCTGGAGATCGTTCTGGAACTGCTCCTGCACATTGCGACCGATGTTGATCTTGAACGGCCCGTTCATGCTGGGAGTGCCATCGAAATAGAGAATGCGCTCGATGAGATCTTCGGCGTGCCGCATTTCTTCAATCGACTCTTTGCGCACAAGCTGGTAAAGCTTGTAATAGCCCCAGTTGTTGCACATCTCGGCGTGCAGGAAATACTGGTTAATGGCCGTCAGCTCAGCCTTGAGAACATCCTGCAAAACAGTAATGATTTTCGGATCGCCTTTCACTCTCGCATCTCCCTTTACGCTTCCGGCAATGTGAAACGCGCCATTCTATCAGGAATGGAGGAGAAAGCATCATCGCAGGGCAGAGGCGGATTTTAGTGGCTTTCGACGGGAAGCTTGGCGGAGTCTACGCCCTCCGCGGAGTTGGAGTTCCGCGGCTGCTCGCCTTCGAACAGGCGGTGGTGGATGCAATAGAGGGCCAGTTCCAGGCGGTCAGAGACGCCGAGTTTGTCGTAAATCTTGCGCAGGTAGTTCTTCACGACCTGCTCGGTGGTGTGGATCTGGTCGGCGATTTCCTTGTTGCGCATGCCCTGCGCCACCGCGGAAATAATGTGCCGTTCCTTGTCTGAAAGACGCCACTTCGCGCCGGGAGCATCGATCAGGGCGGAGGCCTGAGCGCGGTAGGCCTCAATGACCCAGTTAATGGCGCGCTTGTCGAGCCAGGTTTCGCCCGCAGCCACCTTGCGTACACACCGGATGAGCAGGTCAGGAGAGACCGCATGGTTCACGATACCGCGGATACCGCGGCGCAGATAATCCACTGTCTCCCGCTCGTCAGGGTCGCTAGTGAGCAAAACGATTTTGAGGGAAGGAGCGAGATTGAGAATCTCCGTGGCCGCGTCGGCGGCGCTGGGACAAAGCTGGCTTTCAAATATGAGGATATCGGCGGGATTCTTGGAGACAACTGCGAGAGTCTGCGCGAGAGTCTCAGCCTGACCGACGACGCGAATGTCGTCTTCGACGGCGAGTACCTTGCGCAGCCCCACCCGGAAGATGGCCTGCGAGTCTGCGAGAATTACTCGCACTGCCGCTGGGTTGCCAGTTCCCGGGCGTTGCCGGGAATCGGGCGAACCCTCGGTTCGACCATCGGGCATGTTGTTCCCCCAAGCTCTTATTCGGTGCGCTCGAAGTGGTATTCGTCGATCACCGCAGCCACGGTTTGACGGCCATCTTCACCGTTGCACCGAATGACGCGCCCGGCTCCGGCTACCAGCACGTCGGCAGAAGTGCCGAGAACTGACGCCGGCATGGCGATGCGGAATTGGATCTTCGAACCTACTTCTACCTCGGAGCTGAGCTGGAACACGACACCGCAAGCCGAAATGTTCTTGGTTTCGGCCGCGTGCTCGGACCCGAGGGCTGTCACTGAAATCGGCAGGCGTATGGGGAACCTGACCGCGCCACGCATTTCTGTTTGTTCGTTGGTTTCTAACACAGCGTGTGAAGATTACACGGTTTACGAGCCTGGTGCAAAGGTTACGGAAGTTCACGCTAGTTTCATTTAAGGTTACTACTTCTAATGGGTTAGAAGCGGGTTACTTCCGTAAAGTTGAACTCGGCGACCTTCATGGCAGGCACCACCATGTCGAAGGACTCTTCCCCGCTGGCGCGCACAGGCTCGCTCATCTGCAGCACATTGGAAAGCATGTGGACCAGGCTCTGGTTGAAGCGGAAGTTACGGATGCCTGGACCGATGCGGCCGCCCTCGATCAGGAAGGTGCCGTCCCGGGTCATGCCAGTCAGGATCTTCTCGTAAGGGTCTACTTCCCTGATGTACCAGAGGCGAGTTACCAGCACGCCGCGTTCGGTGGTGGCCACCATTTCGCTCAGGGTTTTCGCCGTACCCGCTTCAGGGCCGGCAAACACAATGTTGACCGGCATGTCTCCCATATCGTTCGGCAGAGGCAAGCCATGACCGGTTGGCTCCACCGGACCCACGGTCTGAGCGAAGGGTGAACGCTTCATTTTTTCCGCAGTGCCGCGGGCATAGACCAAACGCTTGATTACTCCGTTCTCAACCAGCGGGACGCGCTGGCGGCGGACGCCTTCGCCATCAAAGGGGGCGCCGGATTGCAGTGCATGATAGGCGTCGTCGTAGATGGAGATGTTGTCGCCGAAGAGCCTGGTCCCGACGCGTCCGGTGAGGAACGAGCGTTCATCGAGCACGGCCTGCCCGCCCCAATCGAAGAACATAAACCCCACCAGATCGAGAACGGCAGCGGGTTCCAGGATGACGGTGTACTTTCCCGGGGGCGCCTCGACCGGCCTGGCGGAATCCAGCGCCTTGCGCGCGGCGGTTTCCGCGAGGGCAGCAGCATCAAGGTTGCGGACGTCGGGCGAGTTTGCTTTCTGCCATCCGGAGGAATCGCCGGCCAGCATGGTGATGGAAATCTCTGCCGATGTTTGCGCGTGCCATGCGCTCAGGCCACGGGAGTTCACAATGGCTTCCACGCTCTCCGATGAGGCGAATATGCCTGCCGCAGTGAGGTTCTGACGGGTGGCGACCGCAACCATCCTGCCCACAGCTTCGGCACGCTCGCGGGGGCCAAGGGCCGCGGTTTCAGCAAAGGCGCGGCTGGGGGCCGTCATAGGTGAGTCGGCAGAAGCGTCGGGCACAGGAAGCAGATCGGGGTCGGGCTCCTGGACCCTGGCCAAGGCTTCGGAGGCCTGGACGACCTGGCGGAGGCTGTCATCGTCGAAGCGGTTGGTGGTAGCACGGGCCGTCCTGCCGGAGTACACGCTGCGGACGGAGAGAACGTAGTTTTCCTCCGCCATGTTCTGGTGGATGGTGTTGTTGGCAAAACGTGTTAAGGCGCTGCGTCCACCAGAGACGAGCAGTTCCAGTTCGTCGGCACTGGAGTGCTTCTTAAGGCGGGTGAAGAGGTCGAAAATTTGAGAGGAATCGAGCATAGTCTGCTATCTGCCGGTCAGCGGTTAGCCATTAGCTATTGGCGTTTAGCCATTTCGCGGTCAAGGTCAACCCGCAGCACAAGCGATGTAAGCATTTTTCTAACTTCAAGCGTCATTTCGTGAAGCTTTTTGTATTCGGTACCCGGGAGCAGGCGGAGATCATGGGCCAATAGCAGATGGTATTCCAACTCGCTGCCGGAGCCGGCAGCAATCTGCAAAAAGCGATGCAGTTCCCCGGCACCCCTTCTTCCGCAGCCTTCGGCGATGTTGGCTGCAATTGAAACTGAGCAGCGCCGAGTCTGGCTGGTAAGCCCGTAAAGTCTTGTTTGGGAAACTTCTGAGTGGTTGCATACACCGCCAGAACAAGCTCATGTGCTTTCTGCCAGACTTTAAGCTCTCGAAAGTCTTTCAACCCGCTCTCCCTTCCAATGGCTAAACGCTAACAGCTAATGGCAAATAGCTGCTACTCATGTCCCTTTATACGCACTTCCCACCATTACATTCCGAAAGCGCGCGGGAGAGGCGCCGTGGCC
>JBFXAV010000367.1:0-3885 GCA_050183935.1 Candidatus Korobacteraceae bacterium
TCCAGGAAAGAGAGGACTGGCGAAAGCACAATGATTGTTCTATTAGTGCAGTTCACGGTAAAGCCCGGCAACGAAGAAAAGACGCGGGAGATTATCCGCATCATGCAGGAGAATACGCGCCGCGAACCCGGTTGCCGTCAGTATGTGGGACACCAGTCCACGGAGAACCCTCTTCAGTTCATGTTCTACGAGGTCTATGACGACCAGGCCGCGCTGGATGCACATCGCGCTGCGCCATACTTCAAGGCACAGATCAATGGCGCGTTGGACCCGATTATCGAGACGCGGAGCCGGCAGTTGTATCACGTGGTGGAGTAGCTTTAGGCAGCGGCTCTCGGCTTTCCGCTGTATTTTTCGATTGCGGAGCGCAGAACATTCGGCCGATCGTCAATGCCTTAAAACTAGCCAATAAGCTATTCAACCTAGCTTCCTCCTTCCGTCCCTGACCTCACGATTTCCCGCCGCCCTCGTCTGCGTGGTAGGCTGAAATTAATCAATCCTCTAGCTCTGAAAGCAGTTGCCACTTTCATGCGAAAGATATTTGCCATTTCTGCCGTATTGCTCGCCAGCGCCGCTTCCCTTCTGGCCGAAGGCACGCGAACCTGGGAACAGTCCAGCTACGACGAACTGGAAAAAGGAACAGCCCGCGGAGTCGCCATTCGCAGCCAGGGAGGGCTCGAGCTGGCGCCGGCGTTCGCTCCACTGTTCACCACGCCTTCCACGTACATCTGGTCGATTGCCGATGACGGCCAGGGCAACGTCTACGCTGCTGCGGGAGCCCCCGCGCGCGTGTATCGCATTACTCCACAGGGCCAGGCAACCATCGTCTTCCAGCCGGAAGAGCTTCAGGTGCAGGCACTGGAAGTTGGGAAGGATGGCACGATCTATGCCGCCACTTCCCCCGACGGCAAGGTTTACAAGATTGAGCGCACCACTCCTCCGCCAGCCACACCCACCACGCAGCGCGGACGCGGCGCGGCGGCAGCCAGCTCGGCCGTACTGCCGCAGAACGCGGCAACTCCCGCGGCCGGAACGCCCGAGGAGAAGCCGCGCAATATCGCTGTCGATTCCGACTACAAATCCACGGTGCTGTTTGACCCTGGCACCAAATACATCTGGGACCTGGCACTCGACGCGCAGGACCAGCTCTATATCGCCACCGGCGACCGCGGAGAAATCTACCGGGTGCCACGCAACGGCCAGCCCAGCCTATTCTTCAAGAGCGATGAAGCTCACATCCGTGTGATGGCCTTTGACCCCAAAGGGAACCTGATTGCAGGCTCCGATGGCAGCGGATTGGTGTACCGGATTACTCCCCAGGGCAGCGGATTTGTGCTGTACAGCGCAGCCAAAAAAGAAATCACTTCTCTCGCCATCGATGGCAACGGCAACATTTACGCGGCAGCGGTGGGAGAAAAACGCGGCACAACTCCCTCTTCGACACAGGCTCCGCAGTCTGTTCCTACCATTAGCACCACCATTACCGTGACAGCGAATCCTGGAGGTGGCGCGACCATGCAGCCACAGGCCGGGCCGCAGATCGCTCCGCCGCCGATGCTGCCCATGCAGGTTGCCACGGGCGGGTCGGAGGTATACCGCATTGCTCCAGACGGTTCTCCCAAACAGCTTTGGAGTTCGCCCACCGACGTTGTGTTCGCTCTGGCGTTTGACCAGAACCGGCTGATTATTGGCACCGGCAACACGGGAAGAATTTACGCCGTGTACGAGAATGGTGATTCCACGGATCTGGTGAAGGCCAGCGCCAATCATGTTTCTGCGCTGGCGCGGGCATCGAGCGGCGGTCTGTATGCGGCTACCAGCAACCTCGGGAAGCTGTTTCTGCTGCGCGCGGTTCCTGACGCGGAAGGCATCTATGAGAGCGATGTGTTCGATGCCGGAAATTTCTCTCGCTGGGGACGAGCCGACGTGCGCGGCAGCGGCCACTTCGAACTGTTTGCGCGCAGCGGGAACGTGGATAATCCCGACCGCCACTGGAGCCCGTGGCAGCGTGTGAACTTCGGTGAAAACGAGGGGAAGTTGAATATCCCTGCAGCGCGGTTCGTGCAATGGAAGGCGGTGTTGCGCGCCGGAACGCCAGCGCCGGTCGTGAATTCGGTTACGTTGAACTACCTTCCCAAAAATGTTGCGCCGGAGATTCCTGAAGTCGCGGTACAGCCGGGGGCAAGGTTCCAGTCCACGACCAGGGCAGAAAACGATTCCGTCACCATCAATCTTGGAGCCAAAGCAAACAACAGCTCCGCTCCACGATTTGAGGCAAGCGTCCCCGCAGTGCGCGACCGGGAATCCATCGCGGTGCGTTGGAGCGCCAGCGACGAAAACGACGACAAGCTGGTGTTTTCCCTCTACTATCGCGGTGATGGCGAAACCCGCTGGAAGCTGCTGAAAGAAGACCTTACTGACAAGCACTATTCCTTTGAAGCCGCGCTGCTTCCCGACGGCGGTTACGAAATCATGGTGCGCGGATCGGACGCTCCGTCGCACTCGCCGGACGAGGCTCTCACGGCATCCAAAGTGAGCACACGGTTCGAGGTGGACACCACTCCTCCGCAGGTGCAGAACCTGGCTGCGGTCATGGAAGGCGGCGCTGTGCGCGTAAACTTCCGCGCAGTGGATGGCTTCTCCCCGATGCAGCGGGCGGAGTACTCGCTGAACGCCGGACCGTGGCAATACCTGGAGCCGGTGGGTGGACTCTCTGACTTCCGAGTACAGGACTACAGCTTCACCGCGCCGGTACCCGCGCCAACAAGTCCCACCGCTAAAACAACGACCGCGCCGGCGGGACAGACGTCAGAAGAACATGTAGTTGCCGTGCGGATTTACGACCGTTTCAACAACATGGCAACCGCAAAGGTGGTAGTGAGGAAATAGCTGAGGCGAGCCGTATCAGCCAATCTCTGTTACGCTCCGGTACAATAAAGCTCGGAGTAGCCACCATGTTTGCTCGCTGTTTCTCCCTGTCTGCGCCTCGGGTTTTGCTGCTTGTCTTGTCTGTATCGCTTTTGGTAATTCCCGCTGCCGCGCAACGTTCCCGTGCACCGCAGCAACAACCCGCTCAGGCCGCGCCCGCTGTTATTAACCTTCCCGAACCTGGCCAGCAGGCCCTGGCTGCTGTTCGCAAGGAAGCTATACGCGCGCACACCCGCTTCCTTTCGAGCGACGGGCTTGAAGGCCGTGGAACCGGGCAGCGCGGCGGCGATATTGCAGGCGACTACATCGCCACCCAGTTCGCACTGGCGGGACTCCAACCTGCGGGGGAGAACGGCTCGTACCTTCAGCGTGTTCCCATGGTAGGCATATCCACCGATCCCAGCAGCAAGGTGACATTCCTTCCAACCAGTGGCGCCCCTATGGAAATGCGGATGGCAGAAGATATTGTTGCCATGGATGAGACACAGAACGCGGCTTCCGAAGTAGACGCGGAGCTGGTGTTCGTCGGATATGGAATTGAAGCTCCGGAGTACAACTGGGACGACTATAAGGGGCTGGATGTGCGCGGCAAGGTGCTGCTCATGTTGGTCAATGAGCCTCCCTCGCAAGATCCAAACTTCTTCAAGGGACCGGCCCTGACCTACTACGGACGTTGGACCTACAAGTACGAGCAGGCGGCGCGCAAGGGCGCTCTAGGCGCGGTCCTGATCCATCGCACCGACATGGCGAGCTACGGATGGGACGTGGTCAAGAACTCCTGGGGGGGTGAGCGCTCTTATCTGAAGGTTGAGAATGCTCCCAAACTCAAGCTCGCCTCCTGGGTGCAATTTGAGATAGCGCGGCAACTGGCGGTAGCTTCCAGCCAGGATCTAGAAAAGTTGATGACGCAGGCACGATCGCGTGATTTCCGCCCGATTACGCTGAACGTGCGGGTGC
>JBFXAV010000368.1:0-3903 GCA_050183935.1 Candidatus Korobacteraceae bacterium
TGAAGCTGGTGGAGATCATTCGCGGCCTCGCCACCTCTGACGAGAGCTTCGAGGTGGTGAAAGACCTCGCTCTCAAGCTTGGAAAAATACCGGTTGCGGTGAATGACTCTCCCGGCTTCGTCTCCAACCGCGTGCTTATGCCTCTGCTGAATGAAGCCATATTTGCAGTCATGGAGGGCGTGGCTACGGCCGAGGCGGTGGATGAAGTCTTCAAACTGGGCATGAATCACCCCATGGGGCCATTAACCTTGGCGGACTTCATCGGCCTCGATGTCTGCCTGGACATTATGCGCGTGCTGGAAAATGGCTTGGGCGATCCGAAATATCGTCCTTGTCCGTTGCTGGTCAAGATGGTGGATGCCGGCTGGCTGGGACGTAAAAGCGGGAGAGGTTTTTTTCAGTACACCTGATGCAAGCTCCAGTACTGCGCGCTGAAAATAGACTCAATCGAGGCAGTTTTCCTCATCTCTCACGGCCTGTTAATCGTCTAGTTACTCCCGCATGACGCCTCGCCCGTCTATTCTCCGTCTATGGCGGTTTCCCTTACGGTGCTGGCGAGCGGGAGCAAAGGGAACTGCTCTCTCGTCTCGACCTCGCGCACCCGCATCCTGATAGACGCCGGCATCTCCTGTCGCGAGACCCTACGTCGGCTGGCCAGCAGTTGCGGCGACGCTCCTCCGATTGACGCCATCCTAATCAGCCATGAGCACAGTGATCATGTAGCCGGGCTCTATCAGTTGGCGCGCAAGCTCAAGGCCACGGTTTACATCACGGGCGCAACCCATCTGGCCTGGGAGCGGCAAAATCGCTCCTCCGGGAAGACCGAGCTAACGCGCGTGGAGCACTTTGCCGCCGGCAAGCGTTTCGTAATTGGCGACATCGACGTGCTTCCGTTTACTACTCCGCATGACGCTGCCGATCCTGTGGGCTTCACCCTGGAGTGCGAAGGCGTCAAGATTGGAATTGCCACCGATCTGGGATATATGCCTGCCAGCGTTGTCCAGCACCTTCGTGGATGTGACGGGTTGGTGCTGGAGTCGAATCACGACCTCGAAATGCTGCGCTCTGGCCCCTATCCCTGGATGGTGAAACAGCGCGTTCTCAGCCGCGTTGGTCATCTCTCCAATGACTCTCTCGCGCAATTCTTTCGCAGCGATTATGATGGAGGCGCGGCATTTCTGGTGCTGGCGCACCTTTCGGAGAGTAACAATCATCCGGAGATTGCGCGGCGCGAGGCCGAGCGGGCGTTGGGAAACCGGCAGAATCTGTTGGGCAACCGCGTGATGCTCGCCTCGCAAGATGCGCCGCTTGCGCCCATCCGTCTGTAGGAGATCGCGCGCGTTCCCGTCGAACGCGCAGTTCGGCAGCCATGAGCCAGTGCGTAGATCGTGTGGTCGGCGGCATCCTTGCCAGCTGGCGCTATGACATTTCCGGAATCGTGCCGGAGATGCGCTCCGACTATGAGTTGCACTTTGCCGAGTGCGAGCACTGCCGCTCCCGCCGCCGCCTGCACCGTGCCATTGATCTTTCCCTGATGGTGCTTACAGCCTGCTCCGCCGCGCTCTGCCTGCTTGCTTTCGGCGCTGTGTACCACTTCCAGCCCCGCCATTCGCTGCTGCTGGAAGTCATTGCCCTGGGGGGCTTCGCGCTTTCCGCGTTGCTGTGGCTGATTGTTGCTGTGGCCACGCCCGCTCCTCTCGCAATGGCCGATGCCGCCCGCCTGGGCGCGCGTGCGGTCCATGACCATCTTCCCCAGGAAATTCGTCAGCGTATCCCGGAAGAACTACGCCTCAAAATTTCCGGGCAATCCTGAGTGGATCTGGCTTTGGCTAGTTTGCGGTTGCCCTGACTAGTCCGTCTGGAGCCCGCCAATCAGGCTGGCCAGCCGCGCTACGCCATGCTGCACGCACCAGGCTTCCAGTTCGTCCACAATCTTCTCGGTTGCGCATGGATCCCAGAAGTTGGCGGTGCCCACCTGCACAGCAGCGGCGCCCGCTAGCAGGAACTCCACCACGTCGGAAGCCGTGGAGACTCCGCCAATTCCTAGAATCGGAATCTCTACGGCGCGCGCAGCCTCATACACCATGCGCAGCGCAATCGGCTTAATGGCAGGCCCGGAGAGTCCGCCGAAGACATTAGAGATACGTGGCTTGCGCGTCTCTGCATCAATGGCCATGCCAACAAAAGTATTGGCCACGCACAGTGCATCTGCTCCCGCTCCCGCCGCCCGTTGTGCCATGAGCGGTATGGAAGTGACGTTGGGGGAAAGCTTCACCAGCAGCGGGCGCTGCGCCAGCCGCTTGCAGGAGTTCACCACCTCTTCCAGCAGCAGCGGATCGCTGCCGAAGCTGATGCCGCCCGCCTTGGTATTGGGACACGAGACGTTCAGCTCGTAGGCGGCGATTCCTTCCGCGTCGTTGAGAATGCGGATCGTCTCCATGTAATCTTCGCGGGTGTATCCGAACACGTTGGCGAAGATCACAAGATTGCCCTGGCGTCGCAACTGAGGCAGTTTTTCCTCAATGAAAGCGCGGGCTCCAATATTCTGCAGTCCGATGGAGTTCAGCATGCCCGCAGCCGTCTCAAACAGCCGTGGCGCAGGGTTGCCCGGCATGGGCTCGCGTGAAAGACCCTTTACCACGAACCCACCCAGCTTGCGCAGGTTCACGATGTCTTCGAACTCCACCCCGTAACCAAAAGTTCCGCTGGCGGCGATTACTGGGTTCCGGAGCTGGATTCCGACAAAACTGATTGCAAGATTCGGGGGTTCGCTGAGCTGCCCTGCAGCCCGGGTGTTGCTCATCGGCCCGCTCCGCTGACCTGTGCCGAAGGCGTGGCGCGCTGTGCGAGTGCCTCGGTCAATACGCGTCCCTGTGCTGCCGCCGGAGCGTTAATCCCCAACAGGGATGCCAGGGTCACTGCCAGGTCCACTGGCTCGACCTCGTTGCGGTATTGTCCCGGCTGGAAGGGAAGTCCGAACAGCGCCAAAGGTACGCGGCGGTCATAGGTGTATGCAGAGCCATGGGTAGACTGAGTAACGGCAATCTGAAATGGAGGTGGCAGTGCCAGCACATACCATCCAGAATGCGGGGAGTAGCTGTTCAAATAACGCTGCCCAATTTCGCCGGGAGGAACTTCCCCTCGCGCGAGCTGGCTCTTGGTGAAGGATGCTCGCATGCCTGCCCGCAGCAGCGCTTCACCCACGGTGCCTTCCGCCTGCGTCTGGTCCATCTTAAGGCGGGTGAACGCCTCCGAAGACAGGTATACCTGTGCTCCCCGAACTTCCGCCACGTACTCGCCAGCGCCAAGCTGGGCGCTCAGTTCAGCGTTGAGTTGCTTCCGCATCTGCGGGTTGCTCATGCTGGCCGCTGGAATGCGCAGTTTGCGTGCCTCCGCCGGAATCGCAGAAGTGCCATGATCCGAGGAGAGCGCAATCCAGATGTTTGCCAGGCCAATCTGCCTGCCGAGAAACGCAAAAAACTCAGCCAGCCTGCGGTCGAGATCAACAATGAATTCCTGCAACTCCGGGCCGTCCGGGCCGACCTTGTGGCCGAGGATGTCCATGGAAGAAAGGCTTACGACCAGCAGGTCCGTTGCGGTGCCGCTGCCCAGCTTTTCCTGGGTTATCAGTTCGCGCGCGAACTCAAGCTGGTACTCGGTCGCGAACGGCGTTTCACCGACTACTTCGTAAAACTTGCTCTGCGGTGTGCGCCCCGTCTGGCGCAGGACCTTGCCGGATGCATCCTTCCAGTCCAGGTCCCAATACTTGTCGGCGCGCCGCTGCGAATTGAACCGTTCGACCCATTCCGGAAGCTTGGAGGCGTAGAAAGTGGAAGTGATCCATGTCCCGCTGGTCTGGTCGATCCAGTAGGCTCCATCCGCGGTGTACCCGCCGCTGAATAC
>JBFXAV010000369.1:0-3893 GCA_050183935.1 Candidatus Korobacteraceae bacterium
CGCGGCCACCGCCGCACCTACATTGGGGCGTTGCCGGGCCAGATCATCCAGTTGATGAAGAAGGCCGGCACCAAGAACCCGGTCTTCATGCTCGATGAAGTGGACAAGATGTCGATGGACTTCCGCGGCGATCCTTCCTCCGCGCTGCTGGAAGTGCTCGATCCCGAGCAGAACTTCATGTTCGTGGACCACTATCTTGACGTGGAGTACGACCTGTCGCAGGTGTTCTTTATCGCCACCGCCAACGTGCTGCACACCATTCCGGCCCCGCTTCAGGACCGCATGGAAGTCCTGCGGCTGCACGGCTACACGGAAGCCGAAAAGATTGAAATTGCCAAGCAATACCTGCTGCGCAAGCAGCGCCAGCAGGCCGGCCTCACCGAAAAGAACATGTCGCTCACGGATGATGCCATTGTGGGGATCATCCGGCACTACACGCGCGAAGCCGGTGTGCGCAACCTGGAGCGCGAGATCGGCAATGTCTGCCGCAAGGTCGCGCGGAAGGTGGTCAAGCACGGCGCCAACTTTGAGGTCACCATCACCGGCGAGAACCTGAACGAGTTTTTGGGCGTGCCCCGGTTCCGCGAGTCCATGGTTCACGAGAAGAGTGAAGTCGGGCTGGTCACTGGCCTTGCCTGGACAGAAATCGGCGGGTCCATCCTCACCACGGAAGCAGCCATTGTGGACGGCAAGGGCAAGCTGACCCTCACCGGCCAGCTCGGCGACGTGATGCAGGAGTCAGGACAGGCGGCGATGTCCTACATTCGCTCGCGCGCGGCGCGGCTGGGTGTTCCCCGTGACTTCTACCGCAGCTTCGATATTCACGTACACGTGCCCGAGGGAGCCATTCCCAAGGACGGCCCTTCCGCAGGCATCACCATAGCTACAGCCATTGCCAGTGCTCTTTCAGGAATTCCCGTGCGTCGCGACGTGGCAATGACCGGTGAAATCACGCTTCGTGGCAAGGTGCTGCCGATTGGTGGGCTCAAAGAAAAGCTGCTGGCGGCGCATCGCGCGGGCATCTTCGAAGCTATTCTGCCTAAGGAAAACGAGAAGGACCTGGCAGACCTGCCTGAGAATCTGCGCTCGGCCATGAAGTTCCACCTGGTGGACACCATGGACGAAGTGCTGCAGATCGCCCTGGAAGGAAAGCTCCCAGAACCTCTGGAACCGGCGCAGCTTCCCTTCTCGCAGCAGCCTCCGGCACAGCCCAGCACGCATCAGCAGCAGTAGGTCAGCTTTCAGTCACTATAAGGTCCGCCAATTCGGCGGGCCTTCTTTGCTTAGAGTGGACGGAAATTGTGGTCTCAGCGCATCTCATATGTGGTGAATACTGAATACGCTTAGTATTCCAAAACAAAAGCGTGCTTAAATAGGCGCTCAACCCACTCAGATACCCTGACCTGGTGAAAAGCTTGATCGCGGGAATGTAGGCCTATCATGCTGAAGTTGTTAGCTTATGTTGTGTTAGGATTCGTCGCTCTGGCTGTGGCAGGTCTCTTGATCACACAGGGGCAGGCTCCAGCAAGCCACCCTGTAATGTTATTTGCGTTTGTGGCACTCTTTGGCATTCCCCCTGTGGGAGCACTATGGATGATCTATCTAGCCATTCGACATGAGAAAAATCCTTTTCCGATGGTGCTTCTTGCCCTTATTCCATTCAGCTTTCTCTGGTACTACTTTGAAAGGGTACACCTGGTGAAGTTGGATCGAAATCGCAATTCAGCTTAAATAGTGATGGCCTTGTCACTGCGTAGTTGGAAGATCAGTTTGGCCAGGCGCGTAGTTACCCGATGGGGTCACAACGCCTCCATTTCCTGGATATACCGCTTCGAGTCGAACTTCTTCGACGTGCTCGCCAGGGACATATAGCGAATCGTCCCGAAGATTGGACGGTCAAACCACGGACGGTCGTGCTTGCCCACAATCGCCCAGGCGATTCCCGCATAGCCATTCGGGTCACGCCCGTCGAGCTCGTAGCGATCGTTCAGCCACACGGCGCGGCGATAGGCGTCTGCGATGGAGGGACTCCACTCCAGAATTTTCTTCGCCCAATACATCCGCATGTAGTTGTGCATCCACCCGGTGACCACCATTTGCTTCTGCGCGGCGTTCCACAGCGGATCGTGCGTTTCGGCGCTCTCAAGCTGCGTATCGCTGTACACCACGGGACGCCGGTCGCGGGCGTGTCCTGCCAAGGTGCGGTCCGCCCATGGCTCCATGCACTCCATGGTGTCGTAGAAAGGGTTGAACCGCACGAAGTTGATTGCCAACTCGCGGCGAACAATGAGCTGCTCCAGAAAAGCTTCTTTGGCTGCCGCAGGCGCGGAGCTTTTTTCTACCGCGCGGGCCACCGCACGAGGGCCAATGTGCCCGAAATGGAGGTAGGCCGAAAGGCGGCTGGTGCCGTCCACCTCGGGATGGTTCCGATCTTTGGGATACCCCCGCAGCTTATGTTTCACAAACTCCGACAGAAGCTTCTGCGCCTCTGCCGGCCCTCCGTGCCGTTGCGCGACCGGCTGAACGGAACGGTCGAGCATGGTCCAGCTTGAAAAAAAGTCATCCTCTGAATGGAGCGATTGCAGCCCGGGGGGCGCAGTCCACGCTATGTGGGCCTTCCGCTCAGCAGGTATTTCTAGGAAATCCGGAAGAAGCTCGCGCAGGCGCGGACGGATGGTGCGGGCTGCATAGTGCTCCTTGCCGAGCAGCTTGCTGGGGACAACGACATCCGAATCTACCGTCCAAAGTGGAACGCGTGTGCGGCGTGCCACTTTCGTTCGCCACTCCTCGGGCTCGCGCATGGGGTTTTCGTCGCCAATCAGCAGCGCCGGTCGCACTTCCTCGCAGAACCGCATCAGGCTGTGGTCGGGATAAGTCCGCAGCACCAGTCCTACGTTTCGGGCGGCAAGTTCGCTGGCAAGACCGGAGATTCCCTCCGCCAGAAACTGGTAGTGCCTGAAGTTTGCATTGGGATAGAACGGGATGAGAGCCAGAAAGGCCACTACGGGGAGGCCGAGTTCGTTACCGACAGCAATGGCTGTATCCAGCGCAGGATTGCCCGAGCCGCGCTGCGACCGCTGCATCCAGTAGACAACGCACCTGCTGTCCGGATCCGGCGGGCCTGCCTTTCGGACGGTGACGCGCGGGTCAGAAGCGAGGACTTCCAAACTTTTCATGGAACTTTGATCCCTGGAGAATAAGGAAGGGACGACCGGCGGCACGCCGACCGTCCCCTTGCCATTTTAGGCGCGGCCACGAGCCGGAGCCTGAAGTGAGGGCTGGGCCGACTTCCAGGAAACCGCCCGGAATAGCGCCGCCAGACCGACCAACAGGTACACTGCCGAACTCAGCCAGGAAGTCTCGCCAAACTGCATTCCGAAGAGAGTAGCCACTAGATCGAAGTTGGCCAGACCTACCAGTCCCCAGTTCAGTCCTCCAACAATCAAGAGCACGGTTGCAATCAGATCAAGTTTTTTCACGGTCTTCAATTCTCCTTCCTCACTTCGTTCCGAGTTACGGATTGACTACATCGGGGGCAACAACACGGTGTCGATCACGTGAATCACGCCATTGGAGGCTGTAATGTCCGTCTTGACCACCTTTGCCTCGTTCACCATCACGGAACTGCCATTGATCCGGATGGTGACCGGGTCTCCGTTCACCGTTTTGGCGGACGAAAGCTTCACCACCTGAGCGGACGAAACTTTTCCGGGCACCACGTGATACTTCAGGATGGCCTGAAGCTTGGTTTTGTTCTCAGGCTTAAGCAGGTCCTGTAGCGTGCTCACCGGCAATTCCGCGAATGCCTGCTCGGTGGGCGCGAATACGGTGAATGGCCCGTCGGACTTAAGCGTCTCCACCAGGTCGGCAGCCTTGAGCGCCTGCACGAGTGT
>JBFXAV010000370.1:0-3892 GCA_050183935.1 Candidatus Korobacteraceae bacterium
ACGGTCAAATCTGAAGTCCGCCATCTGCTTCCTCCATGTGCGTAAGTCGTTATGCAGCCGACGGTAGCAGGAATCAGGGCGAGGGTCATGCGGAATCGGAAGCATTGTATAGACCTCCCCGGCAAGCTGGCGGCTCTCTCATTTACAATTCGCCTCCCATGCCTCTCCGCGTCCGCTCGTTCGCGAAGATTAATCTTGGCCTGCGCATCGGGCCGGTACGCGCGGATGGGTTCCATCAACTACTGACGCTCTACCAGACCATCGACTGGCACGATGTGGTGCATCTGGACATTTTGGACAGAGGCGGCATTGAGATTCTCTGCCCTGATCCACGCGTTCCTACCGACCGTACCAATACCTGCTGGCGCGTCGCCGAGCAGGTACTCGCCGCTGCTGGCTCAACGAAAGGCGTTCGCATCGAGATTGAAAAGCTTCTGCCGGTACAGGGAGGCCTGGGGGCAGCCTCCTCCAATGCGGTTGCAACCATGCTGGGGATGGAGAAGCTGCTTGGAGTGGACATAGGAGCAGACCGCCGCCAGCAGATAGCAGCCAGCGTAGGCTCAGATCTTCCGCTGTTCCTGCTCGGGGGAACCGTGCTAGGCGAAGGGCGCGGCGAGGTGGTACGTCCGCTGCCGGATCTCCCACCATTCGCCGCGGTAGTGGTCACCCCCGAAGTCAGCGTTTCCACGCCGAAGGCGTTTGCGGACTGGGACCAACTGGTCGCGTCCGGCGCTGATCTACCTATATTTCCGGCGTCTGGTGCGGCTTTATTTGAAGGGTGGACCCTTCCTAACCCACAATTGACGGAGACAGACGCGCCGGTTAGAATGATGGTGTTCCGTCATGCGGTTACGCAATGGTTGGAACAACAAGGCATAGCCTCCGGTGTCCCCACCCATGATGGCGGGGACCGGGTTGAGGGCAGCGCAAGTTGGGCGCAATCGCTACTCGGCCTCGTCCGTACCGGGATTGAGAACGACTTCGAACGTGTCGTCTTTCCCCAGTACTCCGAATTGTCTGAGTTGAAGCGCATGCTGTACGAGGAAGGGGCGCAGTTTGCCTCGTTGTCGGGTTCCGGGTCCGCGCTGTATGGCCTGTTTGACTGGGCCTCGCTGGCGGAAACAGCCGCGCAGGCAGTAGCGCGTCGCGGAGTCAAGGCGCGGGTGGCTGGGTTCATCGGACGCGAGGAGTTTGAGCGCGATTGGCTGATTGGGGAATCGTAGACTCAGGACAATTTGGCCAGTCATGCAGGTGACCCAATTTTTGGGCGGTCGACTAATGGTAGGTCAAGTGCCTTTGGAGCACTTTGTCTAGGTTCGAATCCTAGCCGCCCAGCCAGAGATTCGAATGCGGCACGAAATCGGCGGCGAACAAGGCCGCCAGCACTGTGAGCACAGCAGCATTGCACGCGGGAAACAAGCCGGGTGGAGCAGTTCATCCCACTGAAGTCGAGATGTCAGGGGGGAGAGGCGCGATGGCAACGGTAGCAACAGCCACCGAAAAATCCGACGAGAAGAAACCGCAAGCCAGGAACGAGCGTAAGGTGCAGCGACGGGTGGACGAGAAACTCAAGATCTTCTGCGGCACGGCCAACCCTGCGCTGGCAGACGAGGTCAGCCGGTTTCTGGGGATTGACCGCGGGCAGGCGCAGGTGACGCGCTTCCAGGACGGCGAAGTCTATGTGCAGTTGCTTGAGAACGTCCGCGGCAAGGACGTCTTCGTACTCCAGCCCACCTGCCATGAAGTGGACAAGCACATAATGGAGCTGCTCCTGATGATTGACGCGCTCAAGCGCGCGTCAGCGCGGCGCATTACCCCGGTGATCCCGTATTTCGGATACGCGCGCCAGGACCGCAAGGACAAGCCGCGCAGCCCCATTTCCGCGAAGCTGGTTGCTGACCTGCTGACGACAGCCGGCGCCGACCGCGCGCTGGTGGTGGATTTACACGCGCCGCAGTTGCAGGGTTTTTTCAATATTCCTGTGGACCACCTGTTCGCCTCGCCAGTTCTCGTGGACTACTTCCGCAAGCTCGCAATTCCGGGCCTGATGGTGGTTTCCCCGGATGCAGGCGGCGTGGAGCGTGCGCGTTTCTTCGCCAAGAAGGTAGACGCCGACCTCGCCATGGTGGACAAGCGCCGCGTGGAAATGGACGTGACCGAAGTCATGAACGTGATCGGTGACGTCAAGGGCCGCACTTGTTTGATCGTCGATGACATCATTGACACCGCGGGAACGCTGGTGAAAACCGCGGCAGCACTGAAAGAAAACGGCGCGGCACGGGTTTTTGCCTGCGCCACCCACCCGGTGCTTTCCGGCGAGGCCATCGAGCGGCTGGCCAAGTCCGATATTGAGCAGGTGGTGGTCACTAATACCATCCCGCTCAGCGAAGAGCGGCAGCGCCAGGCCAGGATCAAGGTGCTTTCGATTGCCGGATTGATTGCGCGCGCCATCGAGTCCATTCACAACGAGACTTCGGTGAGCCGGCTGTTCGTCTAGTTCGCGAAAAAAGAATTTGAGTCGGTCATTCAAGGCCGCGAAGTAAAGGGAAGATTATGGCAAACGCAGAAACCAACGTAGTCGAAGCACAGCCGCGGACAGCAGACGGCAAGAACGTGGCGCGGCGCGAGCGCAAGTCCGGGAGGCTCCCGGGAGTTGTTTACGGCGCCCGCCGCCCGTCAGTGGCAGTCAGCCTTGTTCCCAAGCAGATCACACGCATTCTGCACTCAGAATCCGGGCACAACACGATTTTTGATCTACAACTCGATGGCGAGCAAACCAAGGTCATGATTGTGGACTGGCAATATGAGCCCATCAAGGGCGCCTTGCTACACGTGGACTTGAAGCGCATTGCCATGGACCAGAAGCTGCGGGTGCGCGTTCCCATTCAGCTCAAGGGCGAGGCTGCGGGCGTAAAGCAACAGGGTGGAATACTGGAGCAGGTACTCCGCGAGGTGGAAATCGAGTGTCTTCCGGCTGATATCCCGGGGCACATCGATATCGACATCAGCGGCCTGGTGTTCGGCCAGTCCATGCGTGTCTCCGACCTGCCCCACGGCGAAGGCAAGCTGCGCTTCCTGACCGATGAGAATCAGGTGGTCGCGCACGTCGTTTCCGTGAAGGAAGTGGTGGAGGCCACTCCTGAAGCTGCCGCAGAAGGCGCCGCGACGGCTGCCGAGCCCGAAGTCATCAAGAAAGGCAAGCAGGAGACCGAGGAAGGCGCGGCGGAGAAGCCGGAAAAGAAGGAAAAGAAATAGCCTCCTTAGGCAAGAACGCGGATTGTGGCTCTTCCGGAGGATGTACTGGCAGCAATGGCGCGCGGTGACGCACCCGTATGAAGCTGGTGGTTGGGCTCGGCAATCCGGGCATCGAGTACCAGTTCACCTGGCATAACCTGGGGTTCCTTACCATTGACCGGCTCGCTGAGCGGCATGGGGTGGTTGTGGAGAACCGGCGTTGCCGGGCGTTGACCGGCAGGGCACGCATCGGTTCAGAAGATGTCATCCTGGCCAAGCCGGAGACGTTCATGAACCTGAGCGGTCTGGCGGTGCGGGAACTGGTCGGCGAATTTGAGGCCGATCCGCAGCGGGACCTGGTGGTGGTCTACGACGAACTCGACCTTCCGCTGGGAACGTTGCGAGTGCGGGAACGGGGCGGATCCGCCGGGCACAACGGCCTGGAATCCATCCTAGGCGCGCTGGGTACGCAGGAGTTTCTGCGGGTTCGCCTGGGAATTGGACCGGATCATGAAATCCGGGACGGAGCGCAATATGTGCTCTCGCCGATTCGCAAGGCACAGTACGAACTGGTGGACCAGATTTTGGATACAGCCGCGGACGCGGTGGAGAGCATTTTTCGCGACGGCGGTGCAGCCGCGATGAACCGTTTTAACCA
>JBFXAV010000371.1:0-3888 GCA_050183935.1 Candidatus Korobacteraceae bacterium
TGATCGTAACCGGCGTCTCTGACGTCGCTCCGGTCAGAGGCGGTGGGCTCGTGGCGCTCCGCATTTCTGGCACAGCGACCATGATGGTCGAGCGCATGGCTGCACGTTGCCGCAGTAGCGGTTGAATGGTAGCGCTCGTGGTTTCTGGAATAGATGGTTCGCTCGCAAACTGTGTCAGCGATCCTGCATTGGCGCCTTCGTTCTGGGTGAGCATGGTTTCGCTGGGGGGCATCGACCAGGTATGTAATGTGAATCGTTGCGATGCTGCTCCTGCTGTGACCTGAACTTCAATGCGTAGATGCTCTTCGCTGGCGGGTGCGGTTACCGCGAACGCTGCTACTCCCTGGGTGTTGGACAGCAGAGTGGTCTCACCGCTGGAAATGATCGCCCCGTTGCCGAACGTTCCGCTCACCGCGTCAGGGTCAAGCTGCTGCAATACGCTGGAGGGCATTCGCAGCACAGTTGTGCGGAAGGTCACGGGAACACCAGCCACAGCGTTTGCTGGTGTCGAACCGTCCAGCACTTGAATCGCCAGGGGCATGAACGCCTGGCCGGGATGCGCGTACTGTGCGTCTCCCGCGAGTTTTCGCAGGACAATGGCAGTGGATACGACCGGAAAGACATCGAAAGTTGCGCAGGGAGAGTTCGCGGGCAAAAGGCATACACCCACGCGAGTTTGGGAAATTATGTTCGTGACCGTTAGCGTAGAGCTTGCTTCGCCGGTGCTGTTCGTCAACGCGCTGGAAACATTTAGTGTTCCGGGCCCAAACTGCGGCAATAGAGTGAAGCGCACTGTTTTGCCAGGAGCCGCGGCTCCGTTTTCAATCACCTGTGCCCGCAGCGTCATCGAGCCGCTGGAATTCCGTGCCATGTAGACCCGGGAAGGCATGGCAATCACCGCCAGTGCCGAGTCCATTCCGCTTACCGTGCTGCTCACGCTGGCGCCGCTGGCCAGCGTTGCCGTAATGGTTGCGATTCCCGCCGACTTCACTAACACAGTTACCGAGGCTTCCCCAACTTCGTTGGTCACGAGAGAGCAAACCGTCGCATTGCAGGGAAGCAGTAGAACACTGGGACCGGATGTGAACTGCACCGACGCTCCTGGAACGGTCTCGCTATCGGGTCCGGAGACTCGTACTGTAATCGGAAACGGGGCTTCACTCCCAACTGGCACATGTGGGTTCCCCGCCGAGACCAGCGTAACCGTGTCCTGCGCCGTTCCTCCATAGCGCAGCGCGTTGATCATGTGAGCGCGGGCGCCGGTATCAGGATCGAACAGTTCGATAGAAGCCGTGCCGTCGGACTTTACCGGAGCGAGCACCTTGATCTCCTGCGGACTGTAAGACTGCACAGTAGCAGCCGCTCCCCCGATGCTCACCGTCATGCCAGGAACAAATCCGGTGCCACGAATGGCGAGCGGAGTCCCGCCTGCGGTACTGGCACGGTCTGGCTCCACCACGTCCGCATAGAACACCCGCGCCCGGTAACGGAAGTCGGGCCGGCCGCTTCCCCGAAAGTCAGCAATTCCAATCTTGAAGTCACCGGTAGCAGGGAACTGCGCCTGCAACTGCGTAAGTCCGGGCGCGCCAGTGTTGAAGTAGGACGCTCGCACCACTGGTGGCTCGCCATCCGCTGCCGTACGGTTCCAGAGTCCAATCAGGGGGAGAGCCTTGACGTCGGATTGCTGGGCATCATCGCCGAGCGCACGCACCTCAAAAGTAGCAATGCGATCCTGGCGGGCGGAGAAGCGGTAATACTCCGTCTGCCCGTGTTCCGAGAGCGCTCCCATCCATACGCCGCCACCGGGCAGAGTTGCGGGTGCGGAAAAGTCATGCGAGGCGCTGCCGCTGTGCTCCTCCGTGCTGTTCTGCATATAGATGTCACGGGTGATGCCCTCTCCGCGAATCAGAGTGACGATGATTGCCGGAGAGCTGCCCGACATTGCTACTTGCCGCGTGCGGTAAGGGCCAACGGATATTTTTCCTGCGTACTCCGGACGCACTGCTTCCACGCGCAGCTCATAGCGCGCGCTGCTCATACCGTCTGGAATTTCCAGGCCGGCTAGATCGAAATAGCCTTCGAGTTCGGGATCCTCCGACCCGAAGCGATCCCATCGCTCTCCGTGCTCGTCGCGAAACCCTGTAACCGGATTGCCGACGTTGCCTTGGAAGCGAAATCCCGCCACGTTGCTTGCCGCCATGCTGCGCGATGCTTCATCGTGCGCATCCTCGTTGGTGTTTAGAAGGCGGGCGACTACGTTGACTCCCGACATTCCGCGTCCGCTGGGAAAACGTATCCATCCCTCAATGCGGCCTGTTGTCTCGGAAAAGAGCGTCTTCGCAGGAAACTGCGCGATGTTGGCTTCCGTGACTGGATAGAGGCGCGAGATGGCGGCGCGGTCATCCATGCGTGGCTGGTCAGCGTCTAAAAGGCAATCCGCGTTCCACCGGCACAGCGCGGCGATTGGGTGCATCAGGGGGTATCCCGCGGCGTCCTCGGCAGCGGCGTTGCCCTCGGCCACTTCATCGTTAAGCTGAGACCAGTCGAGTCCCAGAACTCTGCCGAACACGCGCGTCAGGTGGTAGCGCAACGGTCCAATATCTGCGATGGTCTGGGCGCAGCGGCCGTTAATCACCACGACCGCGTGTGCAAGGTATCCATCACCGGTAAAGCGATCTATCATTCCAATGACAGCATTTGCGTCGCAAAGCTGCGGCGCGGATGTCCCCTGCCCGAGCAGTGTTTCCGTAACTTCGCCATTGAAGTCATACACCACGGCCAGCGGTTTCGCGGATGCAGGCAGCACATCGGCGGGAAAAGAAACCGACCCACCGCTGCTGAAGACGTTGGTTCCGTTCACGTCCTGGTCAAGCGATCCGCCGTGAATCGTGCTCAACGCCGCGGTTGGTACGGACGACCAGCGCTCCAGGGCTTCGGCAACCAAGGCATTGGCTTCACTCTGAGAAAGCATCGGGCTGAGGCTGCCCGGGTCTGTGTAGTAACGAATTTCCCCGCCGAACCAACGCATCGGCGTGCCTGCAAGGCCGTTCTGAAAGTAACTCACACCGGCGATGTAGCGCGGTCCGCCTGCGCTGGCGGAGGATAGGAGCGCCAGCACTACAGCCAGACAACGCAGCCGGGATGCAAGGGTAGGGAGACCGCGAGGGGACCTGAAAAAATCCAGTAACCCACAAGCCTGAAGTCGTGGAACTCCGCAGAATTTCCCAAAATCGGCGAACAAAAAAGTTTTCTTCTCCACCATCAACTGGAGTGGCCCCCGGAACGAGCTTGGAACCGCAGCTTAGGTTGCCAGGCCAACGACGTCAACCATCCCGAGGGCCGTCAGCTCGCTGATGTCCCGAAACGGGACCAAGCTAAGTATGTTGTTTCACTAGCTGATAGCAGCAAGTCTGTCGGCTTCGCCATTCCCGTCGCGATCAGTTTCAGAACAGGAACCAGATGTAAGCACAAGCATTGCCAAGGGTTAGTTCTCGCGCGGCGCGCGCAAGACTATGCCAACTAGCGTGGAAACCCCTCTGAATTGTCTTTTCCGCTGGGGGGACGGTGGGGGGTCGACATACCAGAGTCATTCTGGATTTCATGCGTGCATTGCGGTGAGTGCAAAGAAGTTCTTGCCAAGCTTGTAAGTTCCTGAATATTATCCGCCTGCGGCTCACCCCTTAGGGGTGTGCTACTTCGGCCGAAAGGCCGGTGTATGGTTGGTGGTTTCGGCTTGGGCAGTGTGACAGCGATTGCAGAATTTGGGGATTCCAGGGGTTTTGCCCACAAGTTGCGGCAAGCCTCGGGAGTCCTTTTTATTTTGGGAACGCGCCGCTCACCGTCCGATTTTCGTCTGGGATAGCCGTAGCTTCCAGAAGGGGAACAAGC
>JBFXAV010000372.1:0-3883 GCA_050183935.1 Candidatus Korobacteraceae bacterium
AGAACTCACGCCTCGAATTGCTTCTCGATATCAACCATGCTCTGGTGTCGAATCTTACAGACGAAGATTTGTTTCGCGCCGTCTCCACCGGCCTGCGCAAGGCCATCCAGATCGACTACACCAGCCTTACGGTCTATGACGAGGAGCGTAACGAGCTCTGGCTGCACTCCTGCGAGTTCATGAACCGCGCTGGCGCCAGCCAGGGCTGCATGCAGATGCGCGTGGACCTGGAAGCTCCGTGGCAGGTGGTGCGTACGCGCAAGCCTCTGGTTTTGGGTTTCGAGCAGATGCAGCAGATACCGGAACTGGTGAAAGAGGGTGTTCGCTCCGGCTGCATTGTGCCACTCATCAAGGACAGGCGACTGGTAGGAACCCTGAATGTCGGCTGCCGCCGCGACGGCGCCTTTGGCAGCGACGAGGTGCAGGTGTTACTCCAGATTGGCGAGCAGGTTGCTTTGGCTTTAGATAATGCGCGCATCTATCGAGAGGTGGCACAGCTCCGCGACCGGCTGGCCGACGAAAAGCTTTACCTTGAGGATGAAATTCGCTCCGAGCTGAATTTCGAGGACATCGTGGGCGAAAGCGCCGCACTCAGAAAAGTCCTCGCACAGGTGGAAACCGTGGCGCCGAGCGATTCCACGGTGCTGATCCTGGGCGAAACCGGCACGGGGAAGGAGCTGATCGCCCGCGCCATCCACAACCTGAGCCGCAGGCAACAACGCACCTTTGTGAAGTTGAACTGTGCTGCCATTCCGACGGGACTGCTGGAGAGCGAGTTGTTCGGCCACGAAAAAGGGGCTTTTACCGGAGCCATTGAGCGCAAGACAGGCCGTCTGGAGTTGGCTCACCAGGGAACTCTGTTCCTGGATGAAGTCGGCGATATTCCGTTGGAGTTACAGCCCAAGTTGCTGCGCGCCCTGCAGGAACGGGAGTTTGAACGGTTGGGCAGCAATCGTACCCAGCGCGTGGATATGCGCCTGGTCGCGGCCACCAATCGCAACTTGAGCGCCATGGTCGCGAGCCGCGAGTTTCGCAGCGATCTGTATTACCGCTTGAATGTTTTCCCGGTACAGATTCCACCACTGCGGGAGCGTCCCGAAGACATTCCCTTATTGGTCCGCCACTTTACCCAAAAGTATGCGCGACGCATGGATAAGCCCATCCAATCCATTCCCACGCAGGTGATGCAGGAGCTTGCTCGCTGGCACTGGCCAGGCAACGTCCGCGAACTCGAGAACTTTGTTGAGCGCGCCGTGATTCTTACGCAGGGTTCGGTGCTGAAGGCTCCGCTATCGGAACTTCGGGAAGTACCTCGGGATGTCGAAAACGGAAACGGTTTCACCCTGCCGCTGCCGTCGTCATCGGCTTCCCCGACATTGGAAGCGGCCGAGCGCGACCACATTGTGCGCGTATTGCGTGAAGTCGGAGGAGTAGTGGGAGGACCGAAGGGCGCTGCCGCCCGCCTCGGCCTGAAGCGCACAACGCTGATTTCCAAGATGCAGCGCCTGGGGATTTCTTCGCGCGGAATACCGCTGGCATAGCGGGGGGAACCGTACGTTCTTATCGGTCCCGTCTGCTAAGTCGCCTTGGCAGCAACCTTCTGCTGCATTTCCTCCAGCGTATAGCCTTTGGTCTCTGGGTAGAACAGCAGCACCACGAAGAACTGCGCCACCATCATCAGCGAGAAGAACAGAAACGGGTACGCCCCAGAAGATGCCGCCATCACGGGAAAGATTCCTGATATCAGCGCGTTCATGAACCAATGGGAGAATGCTCCCAGGCTCTGGCCTTTGGCGCGCACGTTATTCGGAAAAACCTCGCTGATGTATACCCAGATCACAGCACCCTGCGAGAACGAGAAGAATGCGATATACCCAACCAGTAACCAGAGAAGCAGGTCCTGCCGCTGTTGCGTAAAAAAGATGGCAGCGACTCCCGCCAGGCAAATGGCCGTACCCACCGAGCCGATCAGCAGCAAAGTTCTACGCCCCATGCTGTCGATCACGGCCATAGCCAGCATGGTAAAAATCAGGATCGTTACGCCCACCACCACGGCTTGCAGGTTTCCGGAAATCTTGCTGAAGCCGGCATAGGCGAAGATGTCATTCAAATAGTAGAGAATGGCATTGATTCCCGAGAGCTGATTAAACATCCCAATGCTGATAGCAAGAAAGATCGGGAATGCATACTTCCGCGAGAAGAGCCGCTCAGCCTTCTGCTGCTGCTCCACGTCCACGGATTTCACAATCTCCTGGAGGTCGTGCTCGTAGTTTGTGTCGCCGGTCATGCGGAGAACGGCGCGGGCCTCCTCCACGCGTCCTTGTTTCACCAGCCAGCGCGGGCTGCGGGGAATGGCGAACAGCATCAGGAAGAACAGGGCTGCGGGAACGGCAGCGACGCCCAAAGCCCATCGCCACTCGGCGTCGCCGAGGCTTTGAAAGGCGATGACATAGTTGGAGAAGTAGGCGAGCAAAATGCCCAGCACTACATTGAACTGAAAGAAGCCAACCAGGCGTCCGCGCACATTGGCAGGCGCGATTTCGGCAATGTACATGGGCCCAAGGACAGACGACCCGCCGATCGCCAGCCCGCCGACAAAACGGAATGCCAGCAGCGCCTGCCAGTTCCAGGCCGCGGCGCACCCCAGCGCGGAAATCAGATACCAGATGGCGATTACGCGCAGGCTGTCGCGGCGTCCGTACCGCTCGCCCAGAATGCCCGCCACCATGGACCCCAGCACCGTGCCCCACAGCGCGCTGGCAACCGTAACGCCGAGCAGCGTCGGGGTGAGCTGGTAGATTCTGCTCAACGCCGCTGTGGCCCCGGAGATCACGGCCGTATCAAACCCAAAGAGCAGCCCGCCGAGAGCGGCCACCACGGTGCTCTTGATGAGGAATGCGTTTAGCCTCATACCCCTTCCCTTGTCATCCGGTCAGTGGCTTGCATTCCCTCTTGCTGGAACAGTGCCGCCCCGCCAGCAATGCCCGCGTCCACGCCATATTTTGCCCGTACCAGCGGAATCTCTGCCGCTCGCTGATTGATGGACCGGCTCGGAAGCTGCACTTGAATATGCCCAAAAAAGCAGCTCATCAGCTCTGAAAGTCCGCCGCCAAAAATCACCACATCCGGCTCGATCAGGTCAATGATATTGCCCAGCCATGCGGCAAGCAGGTCGGAAGTTTCGCGAAGGACTTGCGCAGCCAGCGGGTCGCCTTGGCGGAAGGCTTCTCCCACCATCTCCGTCCGAACCCGACTGGCGTCTCCGCCCGCGAGTTTCAACAGGAACACCGCACGTTCGGGAAAGTTCGCAATCAGCGCCTGTGCACGTTGCGCGATGGCGGTACCCGAACAGTACGCCTCAATGCAACCGCGCTTTCCGCAAGCGCATGGCAGGCCCTGGTAGTCGATGCTCACATGACCACCCTCGGCGGCACTGCCGGTTCGACCGTGGTAGATCTCTCCATCGAACACAATCCCGGTACCCACGCCCGTACCCAGCGTGGTGTAAAAGACGTTGCGGTATCCAATGCCAGCGCCCCAGGTGGCTTCTGCCAGAGCGGCGGCATTGGCATCATTGTCAAGGCGCACAGGCAATCCAAGTGTGGACTCTATCGCTGAGGCCAAGGGGAAGTTGCGCCAGCATGGAAGGTTCGGCGGATTCAGCACCGTCCCGCTGTAGGAGTCAAGCGGTCCTGGGCAGCAGATTCCAATCCCGGCAAGTGGACCTGCTTTCCCCGTGCCTGCAGGGAGAACTTCCGCGATCGCGCGCTTTACGCACTCCACACCGGATTGAGCGTCGCCTGTAGCGTTCATCGGCACGCGAGCCTGGCGAATAATTTGCCCGGAGCCATCCACCAGACCGGCGGCGATCTTGGTGCCTCCG
>JBFXAV010000373.1:0-3864 GCA_050183935.1 Candidatus Korobacteraceae bacterium
TTGTTTGGGGGCTTGATCGGTCGTGAGCCCTTAAGTGCGGAGATACTAGCACATGAGGTCAACCCCGCAAGAGGAAGAAACGCACGCACTAGACGTGAAAAATGGACTAAATCTGTGAAGTTAGCCGGGGCGGCTAAACCCAAAAAAATTCTCAATCAAAACACAGCCGCCCATGAATCGCAGCTTTTGAGCTGGCGATTGCAGGCGGCTGTGTTTGCAATCATACCCTTGCAGTCTGCTAAAAGCGAAACTGCGGCCCGACGTTGAAGCGCAGATTGTGCTGTGCCCCGCCGAGCCAATAAATCATGTCGCCGACTTCAAAGCGCAGGCCAACCCGGCCAGAGCCTAGTTCAATGCCTGCGGCGGGATACAACGCTCCTCGCGTGGTCCCATCACCGAAGTCATCGAAAAATCCACCGATCCCATTAAAGTCATCGGTGCTGAAGTGCAGAATTCCACCTTTCAGGGTTCCAAACACTCGCACCGGGCTATTGTTGTGTACAGTGAAGCCCACAAGCGCCGGGGTAATGCGGATGCCCGGGTCAACTAGATTGACATCTCCCAGATCGCTAAGATCTCCTACGGAGCGGCGGAAGTAGTGAGCGGCTTCGAACTCTACTCCCACGTTTGCATGGGGATTCACCGCCAGGCGGCCACCGACTCCGAAGAAATTCTGGTCAGCATTGCCCAGCCGAAAATAGTCAAAGAAGGCTCCCACGCCAACCCGGCTCTCCTGAGCAAATCCAAATGGCGCTACCATGAGCGCCAGCAAGACTAATAAACTAATTCTCCTCATCACCCGTTCTCCCTACGGCATGCTTTGAAACCCTCGTGCCTCGGGCCGACAAGGCAAGCCTGACTTCCCTTGGCTTAAGGTTTCAGAAATATTTGGATGAAGAGGTTCCGCCGAAGGTGGGCTGCAATTCTGTGCTGGTGGAACCACCTGGCCCCGACAGCGGCTCCAGAAAAACGAAGACCATCCCGGATTTCAGAGTTTGCAGAATTCAGAACTGATTCGCGAAAAGTCGTCGGCTGCTGGGCACATCATCGTTCCAGCAATTGATCGAGAGCCTGAAAAAATTCAGGATAGGAAATGCTGGCAGCGCCAGCGCCATGAATGACGGTTTCGTGCGTGGCACGCAACGCTGCCACGGCGAAAGCCATAGCAATGCGGTGGTCTCCCGCGGAATTCACTATGCCCCCTTTCAGGCTCTGGCCTCCGGGCACGTGCATTCCATCGTCGTGCTCTTCCACATTCGCGCCCATGGCGCGCAGGTTCGCGGCAACGGCGGCAATGCGGTCGCTTTCTTTCACACGCAGCTCGCGAGCGTCACGAATCTCCATCCCTTCGCTGGTGTAGGGCGCAATCGCAGCGAGCACCGGCAGCTCATCGATCAGGGCCGCGGCCTGCGCCCCTGCAATCCGTGCTCCCCGCAGCACCTTCGGAGGTTGTACCCGGATGGTTCCAACCAGTTCACCGTGACGCTCTTCGACGCGAACCATGGACGTCTGCACGCCCATGGCCGCCAACACGTCCAGAAGTACGGCGCGCGTGGGATTCAACAGCACGTCATCAATAACCAGGTTCGACTCGGGAAACAGCGCGGCAGCGCATAGAAAGAACGCCGCAGAAGAGATATCGCCCGGAACAGTGGCCTCAATGCCACGCAGGCGCTGCCCGCCGGTGATTCCGACTCGTCCCGGCTGGCTATCGAGCTGCACGCCGAAAGCGCGCAAGGCTATCTCGCTATGATCACGCGTACGCACGCTTTCCTCCACCCAGGTTGTGCCTTCCGCGAAAAGCCCTGCGAACAACACCGCCGACTTTACCTGGGCGCTTGGTATCGGCATCTTGTAATCGATAGCGCGCAGCGGTCCTCCGGTGACGCGCAATGGAGGCCTGCCCCCGCGCGACTCGATGCGGGCTCCCATCTGTTCCAGGGGCGTAATCACGCGATTCATAGGCCTCCGCGAGAGGGATTCATCTCCGATCATCTCGCAGGAAAATGGCTGGCCCGAAAGGATCCCCGCCAACATGCGCATGGTGGACCCGGAGTTCCCACAATCAAGGGCACCCAGCGGAGAGATCAGACTCCCCGGGCGACCCTCAAGGGTTACTACGCCGCCAGACTCGCGCTTCACCAGGACGCCAAGCGCCGCCATACAGGCCAGGGTGCTGGCGCAATCTGCGCCTGTGGAAAAATTCTCCAGGCGAGTGATGCCTTCGGCGATACCGCCAAGCATCGCGTACCGGTGGGAGATGGACTTGTCGCCCGGCAAACGTAACGCGCCCATCAAGTTGCGCGCTGGACGAATCACTACACTGGAAGAATCGCTGGACATGAAAACTCGTATTCCCCGAAAAATCGATTTCGTTTCAGGCACACACGTTCCGCTGCTATTTCGACGAACTCAGGATTCTCTTGAGTGGTCGCTTGAGGGGACAACTATTCTTTCAAGATGTCCGTCACATTAAAGCAGAACAATTTTGCGGGCGCGTTAGTGATCCGGTGCAGTCAATCCCCTGCTCTCTCCGGATTTTCGGAAGCGCAGGAAAGTATAAATGAAAACCGGATTCCTTTCCCCTCTGTCGGTTCTTGTCCTCTTTTTCGCCTTTTTCATTGAGCTTGGAAGGGCGCAGGTTCCTTTCCCGGAATCAGGGTTACCGCTTCCTAGCGCGGAGATGGGCGAACGCAGGGTTAGACTCAGTGGCCGAGTACTAAACTCCCATGGTGCCCCGGTAGCGGACGCTAGTGTCAGCCTGCTGCGTGTGCGCACTGGGCAGGTTATTGCCAGTACATCCAGTCTCCCCGACGGGTCCTACGAGATCACAAATATTCCTTCGGGACAATATGTAGTCACAATTGTCAGTGGTCTTCACCAGACTCAGCAAGAGGTGACCCTTACCGACGCCCTCGATGGAGAGCTGAATTTTCAGATCGCAGCGGCAGAGGATGGCCCCGTAGCTAACGGGTCGGCTACAGTTTCTGTGGCACAGCTTCAAGTCCCGAAAAAGGCCCGCAAGCTGCTCAATGAGGCCCAGGAAGCGTACGAAGATGGCAAGCGCGAAGAAGCCATCCACAACACGGAGCAGGCGCTCGCTGAATTCCCCGACTTCAGCGAGGCTCTCGCTTACCGCGCCATGCTGTACATGGAAGATCGCCAAGGAGAAGAAGCGCGCAGTTTGCTGGAGCGGGCGGTAGCCGTTGATCCAAACTATGGAATGGGCTATGTGATCTTGGGTTCCGCTTACAACATGCTTACGCGTTTCGACGATGCTTTGCGCGTTCTCAAGCAAGCTTTCAGCTACGCGCCGCAGTCCTGGCAGCGATCCTTTGAAGCAGCCCGCGCCTACCTGGGGAAAGAAGAGTATGCCAAGTCACTGGAACAGGTAAACCGGGCGGCTCAGTATGCACCCAGTAGAATCACCGCCATCTACCTCTTGCGGGCTCAATCGTATCTGGGGATGCACAACTACGCGGCCGCCACAGCGAACCTATCCGCGTACCTGAAAGAGGATCCGGATGGAGTTTACGCCACGCAGGCGCAAAAGCTGCTGGACAGCATCCAGATCGTATCCCAGCCTGCCATGGCAGCGGAATAGCCTCGCCGCAGCAGTGCGGAATCAGCGGCCTTCGAGGGCGGCAGTTGTCTCCTCGAGCACTTCCGCAGGCACCTCTCGAAGTTGCAGCCCGAATTCAAAGCGCGGAGTTTCGTCTCCCCTGCCCCAGCGTCCCACTTCCCAGTGAGCACGCAGAAACTTTACTCCGGAGACCTCCACCAGCACCGGGTGCTCGCCGCGATAAAACTTCTGCGGGAACTTCAATAAAGGTTTGTCTACCCAACTGGCGCCGTCGGCAGAAC
>JBFXAV010000374.1:0-3882 GCA_050183935.1 Candidatus Korobacteraceae bacterium
GTGCGAACGGCAAAATCTTCGTGGTCGGGATACATCACCACCTGCACCGGACGGTCCAGCTTCATGCGGTACTTTTTTTCATAGGTGGCGATGGCGCGTTTAAGTTCCGACTCCACGTAGGGGCGAAGCAACTCGGCTTCCTTGCGGTGCAAACGCACGATGGTGTTCGAGGTTTTGTAAGTGGAAAAATTCTTGTAACTATCCATCAGCCGCAGGGTGTTCACCGTAGCGGCGTTGCGATAGCCGTTGTTGTAACAAAGCTCGAGTTGCTGGCGGGCTTCCTGCTCCTGCCCCAGACGCATCAGGTTCACGCCCAACTCCGCGCGCGCCTCCCAGAGCCTGGGATTCAGTTCAATGGCCTTGCGATAGAAGGCAATTCCCTCTTCATAACGGCGGTTGATGACGAAGAAGTAGCCCGCTGTTGCGTAGGCCTCGCCGTAACGCGGATTCACCCTGAGGATGCGATCCATCCACGGTGATTGCGGCTTTTCGTCCATCCAATCGATAGTGGCGCGAATGGCCAGGGCATCCAGCGCCTCCGGCGACATGGCGATCGCCTTATCGGCTTCTTCGATAGCCTTCTGCTCATTGCTGTCTTCGAGTGCAAACCGGGCAAGAAGCTCCTGAGCTTCCACGAGCTTGGGATCGGACTCCAGCGCTTTCTGCGCGAACTCGACAGCTTTGCTCTCAAACTGTGCAGAGGCAATCCGTGCCAAGCCTACGAGTGCGGGAGCGTGATCGCTCTTGATTTCCAGAGCTTCGCTGAAGAGGGCGGCAGCATCCTGACGGTTGAAGCGGTCCAAAAGCATGCGTCCGAAGCGAACACGATAGTTCGGATTCCTGGGCTGGGCCTTGACCGCAGCCTGAAATTCGTCGCGAGCCTCGGTGTACTGTCCCAACCCCCAGTAGCCTTCGGCACGCAAATAGGGATCGGAAAGACCAACCAGCCGCGTAAAACATTTCGCTGCTTCCGCTTCGCGACCGTGACGGTTGAGACCCAGGCACTCGTCGGCAGGCGTGGCGGCGTGGAGAGGGGCGACGAGCAGAGGAATCGCCAGCAGGCGCAGAAGAACCCACAGCTTGCGGGTCGGTTTCCAGTCTCGGTTCCGATTCATTCCACACCGCAGCGGCTAAAGCCGCTCGTTTCTGACCTGACCTCAATCGCAGGCATGAATGCCTGCGCTACTGGTTGTTATTTCTCCAATTCCGCCTGCGTCTTTGCGAGCTCGATCAACAACTGTGTGAGTTGCTGCTTGTACTCGGTGATGGGCATGGCGGCTTTCTCGTATTTCAACTTGTCGATCTGCTGTTCCAGTTCTTCCTTGCGCTCCAGCAGGGCACGCTTCTCCGGCGTGTTGGCTGCAATCTGGGCGGCGCCCAGGCGTAGCAGCGCAAAGCGCGAGGCTTGCAGTCCGGAGCCGTTTTCCGGAGCAGGTGCGCGCACACCTTCACCCTTGCCGGTATCTTCCAGCAGCGCGTGCTCGGTGGCGAGGCGTTTCTGGGTTTCGTAGAACTTTGCAGTCTTCTCGTCCGCATACCGGAAAGCTTCCAGGGCGCTCACCATCTGGTTCTTATCGACATCGGCAGCGGCATCGCGCAGAGCCTCCACCCAATAGCGCGCGAACACGGTGGCGTTCTTCTCGGTTCCTGCGCGAGTGGCAGTGATCACTACGCGGCCCTCTTTTTTGAGCACGTCCAGGGAGGCTCCACTGGCGCTGGTCATGTTGACCACAAGCTGGCGCGATGCGGGAATCTTGTCGAGCAGTGCTCCGACTTCGGAGGCACTGATGTCCTTCCCCGGAAGATTCATCTTGTAATTCGTGCCGTCGTAAGTGCCGTGGCCGATCAGCATGATGACCAGAGCGTCTGCGGGTTTAGCGGACGCAGAGATTCCGTTGAGCACCGACGTGAGGCGGTCACGAGTTGCCGCTGCTCCGTGCAGCGTCTCTACCCGGCTGCCGCCACCAGCTTCTTTCAGGATCTTGTCGAGGTCCTGGGCGTAGGCGGTAAACCGCTGTTCATAGTCCGGCTCGCCTCCGAGGCCAGACACGGTCACGTAAAAATTCGTCCCCCAAAGCGCGGAAGGTAGCAGGAGAAACAACGCCAGCCAGCGGCTCATACCACTCCCCACTTTCTCCGCAGCAGCCACTCGCTGGAACGAAGGCCCAACAGCAACAGGAATATGGCCGGCATGTTCCACAGGTCGCGCGTTTCGCGTACGGTAATTCCGGCCTCGGAGAGCGAGATTTCATCGCCAAGTTTGCCGGCGTCCTCGGGCTTGTAGTAATTGCCACCGGTTTCCGACGAGAGCTTCTGCAACAGTTCGCGGTTCTGCTCGGCACGGAAGTTTTCCGCCACACCGTCCTCGCGGCGGAACATGACCGAATCCTGCCCGACTTCTTCCACCCCGCGCGTTGCGATAATGTTTGCCGCGTAACCTCCGGCCCTGGGAGCGGTCCACGTAGTGGTATACAGGCCCGCGGTCAGCGGATCGGGCGTCAGCTCTACCTTTTCCAGAAGACCATCGGGGCCGGTGATGTCGGCTGCAACGCGACCATCGGAAACCGGCAGATACTTCTTGTCGCGGACTTCGGCGCGAAGCTCCACGCGATTCTCGTCGGCGAGCACGGGTCGCGGAGTGGACGACAGCACGTGTCCTGGACTATCGGCAACCCAGCGCAAGAGTTGTTGCCAGAAGACTTCGTGGGTGCGATCGGTAAGCTCCTGCTGCATCTGCCAGCGCCAGGTACCCGCAGTGGCCAGGACAGCGGTACGTCCGCGCCCGTAGTTCTGCATCACCAGCATGGGCATACGGCTCCGGACGCCTTCGGGAGTCATCTCGGCAAGAACCACCGCGCCGGCCTTGGGAGTTCCCGCTTCCTGGTAGTTGGCGAGTTCCGGCAATTTCTTCCAGCGGTCGGCGTTGGTCTTGGGGTCTTCTTCCAGGCGAGTAGTCAGGCTATCCGCGCCGGCAGCGGTCAGTTCTACCTTGGCGCGCGTGCGCACAAAGGTAAGTTTTTTACTGGGAAGCGTGACCGGCAGCAAATCCGCGAGAACGCTCTGCGCATACCCGCCTTCGGCCAGTGTGCCGCGTCCGCCAAGGAACAGTACTCCCCCACCCCGGACATCGACGAACTGACGGATCAGGTCCAGTTGTGTCGAGGTGAAGTATCCGGCGGAAACGTCGCCGATGACAATTCCCTGATACTCAAACAACTCCTCGGGGGTGGCGGGGAACCCTTCTTCGAGTTCCTTCGGATCTTCAATTCCCTGGCGATAAATCTTATTTTCTGTAGTGCGAAGCATGGTAACGAGCCGCAAGTTCTTCTCGTCATCCATGGCGCGGCGGATGAACTTGAACTCCCAACGTGGCTCGCCTTCGATGTAGAGGATGCGCGGACGCTGCGCAGCGACGTTTACCAGGCGAACCAGGCTGTTATTGTTAATGTTCTCTTCGCCAGTGAGCGGATCAATGCTCACGCGCACGTTGCGAACACCAGCGGTCCCGGCATCAAACACTAACGGCACGGTCTGCCGTACACCGTTGGCCTGCAACGTGACTTCCCTGGAAGCCAGCACCCGGTTGTCATCACGCAGGGTGATGCGAGCCTTTCCCCCCGCGTATCCGCGCTGACGGAAGCTCACAAGCATGCTGACGCGCGAGTCGGTCATGACGCGCGAAGGCGCCTGCGCCTCGGAAATTTCAATGTCCTTATCGAACTGCTCGCGGCCGATGCCGATGGTATGCACCGGAATGCGGTGTCGGCGAATCTCGCTCATGCTCGCCAGATCGATGCCGCCGACATTCTCCGCGCCATCGCTCATCAGGACCACGGCGCCAATCGGCAGGCTGGCGGCCTCGGCCAGGACCTGCTTTAGACT
>JBFXAV010000375.1:0-3873 GCA_050183935.1 Candidatus Korobacteraceae bacterium
ATAATTTGCACCGGATAGGCAGAAAGCGCTCTGGATAACGTCCAGGACGAGAGGAACTCCGTCATGACCTGGAAAGAACAACTCGCGACCCAAATGCCGGAGGCACTGGCTCGCGAAGTCGATATCTATGAAACTCAGCTTGAGCTTCGCAAGCTGGGCAAGATCGAAGAAAAGCTGTTCGCGGAAACCCGCCTCCGGCGCGGAGCCTATGGCCAGCGCTACGATAACGGCCAGCGCCACGACGGCGAGAAGACGCAAAGCTTGTCTTTTCCCGGCGGCGAACTGACCAAGGGCCCCAGCACCATGTGGGACGCTCCAGGCATGCAGCGCATCAAGATTCCGTTTGGCCGTATTACTCCCGAGCAGCTTGAAGCCATTGCCGAATGCGCCGAGGAATACTCGGACGCCATCCTGCACGTCACCACACGCCAGGATTTCCAGCTTCACTACGTCCACATCGAGGACACTCCCGACATCATGCGGCGGCTCGCGGCGGTGGGCATCACCACCCGCGAGGCTTGTGGCAACAGCGTCCGCAACGTCACCGCCTGCCCATTCTCGGGTGTTTGCGCCACAGAAACCTTCGACACTACCCCGTACGCCAATGCGCTGGCGTATTTCCTGCTTGGCCATGACGACACCCAGAGCATGGGACGCAAATTCAAAGTCGCGTTCTCCGGATGCGCGGACCAATCCTGCGGCCTGACCAATTTCCACGACATCGGCTGCATCGCCAAGGTGCGTGGCGCCAATGGCACGGCAAAGCGCGGATTCGAGTTCTACGTCGGTGGCGGCCTGGGAGCGGTTCCCTACCCGGCGCTGCTGTTCGATGAGTTTGTTCCCGAGGAAGAATTGCTGCCTTTGTCGCAGGCCATTACGCGTGTGTTTGCCCGCCTGGGCGAGAAGCAAAACCGCCAACGCGCCCGCCTGAAGTTCCTTGTCAAGAAGTTGGGACTGGAAGAGTTCAAGCGGCTGGTGCTGGAAGAGCGGCAGCAACTGCGCCCGGACCCGCGCTGGACGGCCTTTCTTCAGGAGCTGCACGCCACGGACGAAACTCCTCTGCGCCCCGCCGGCCAGCTCCCCGCCGGAGCCTTTCCACCGGGATTCGAGAACTGGCGGCGCTCCAATGTCCTGCCGCAGCGCCAGCCCGGATATGCGGTTGCCACGGTCACGCTGCCGCTGGGCGACCTGAGTTCCGACCAGGCGCGCGAACTCTCAGACATCTCCCGCAAATTCAGCGGTGTTCCCATGCGCACCACGGCGGAACAAAACATCGTTGTGCGATGGATCAGCGAAACTGAGCTTCCTGCCTTCTACAGTGCCCTGGTTTCCGCCGGGTTGGCGGAAGCCGGAGCCAGCACCGTTACGGACATTGTCGCCTGCCCCGGCACAGATACCTGCAAGCTGGGCATTTCCTCGTCTCGCTCTTTAGCAGCGGAATTGCGCGAGCAACTGGCTTCCTCCGATCTGGTACAGATCGACACTGCCCGCTCGCTGCACATTAAGACCAGCGGCTGCTTTAATTCATGCGGCCAGCACCACGTCGCCGACCTCGGATATCTGGGTGTGAGCCGCAACATCAACGGCCGCCGCGTTCCACACTTCCAGCTCGTGATCGGCGGTGAGTGGACGAACAACGCGGGAGCCTTCGGGCTTGCCATGGGCGCAATCCCGTCCAAGCGCGTCCCCGAGTTCACACGCAGGATCATCGCCATGTACTCGCAGGAGCGGCAGGACAGCGAAACGTTTGCCGCCTACATCAATCGCATCGGCAAACTAAAACTTCGCACCATCGTCGAGGAGTATCAGAAGGTCCCAACGTATGAGCAAGACCCAAGCTACTACTCCGATTGGGGCGATCCTCGCGAATACACCATTGATGACATGGGCATCGGAGAATGCGCGGGCGAAGTAGTCTCGTTCGTTCAGTTCGGACTGGCGGCCAGCGAACGCGAGATTTTCGAGGCGCAGATTTTTCTTGATGATGGCAACGTGGCAACGGCAGGCCAGCGCGCCTACAGCGCCATGCTCACGGCTGCCCGGGCTCTCGTGCTTGAGCGCAACGCTAACGTAAGCACCGATGCGGAGGAAGTGGTCAGCGAGTTCCGTCGGCATCTTTACGATACCCAGCTCTTCTTTGATCCCTTCGTTGGCGGCAAGTTCGCCCATGACTTTTTCCGGATTCATGAAGAAAAGGGAATCGCGGCAAACACTCAGGCGGCACACCAGATGATTGAAGAAGCTCAGCTCTTCGTGGATGCTGCGCACCAGTGCTACACACGGCACGGCTCTGCCCTGAAGGGCCCAGCCATGGCAACCAACGCGTAAATAAAACGACATGGACGCACACAGGCTGCAAGCCAAAATCTTCCTAGAAGGCGCCGCAACTCCAGCGCTCGATCCGCTGGTTCCCGTCTTCCACGGCTGGATCAAGCATCATCGCCTGAACGAACTGCTGGTGGACGTCGCTAACTACTCGCACGTCCCCCAAGGCCCTGGAGTTGGCGTTGTCGGCCATGAGGCCGATTACTTCCTCGATCTCAGTGACGATCGTCCGGGACTGCTGTATTCCCGCAAGCGTGAAGCTCCGGCCCCGGAACAACGGCTTGCAGATACTTTCCGTCGCGCATTCCACGCTGCTCTCCTGCTTCAGCAGGAGCCCTCCTTGAACGGAACGTTACGCTTCCGCACCAATGAACTGTTGTTCCGGATTAACGACCGGCTGCTGGCGCCTGCAACCAAAAAGACCTTCGATTCTGTGCGCCCGGAACTGGAGTTGTTCTGCGCAAAAGTGTTTGGCCCCGCCGGCTATGAACTGGAATTGCAGGATTCTCCCCGACAGTTATTCACGGTACGTATTCGCGCCAAGTCTGACGTTTCCCTGCCCACTCTGCTGGAGCGTTCTGGCGGTCCGCCCGCGTAACGAACGTCACGCTACCAACCTAAACTGCGATTATGTTTCAAAATCCTGAACGGGCTTTTGTGAATTCAGCGATGAACTGCTACGAAGTCACTCTGCCCTGACACCTCGCATCACTGCCCATCTGGTCGTGCAACTTACTTTTGGATCATGGCATCCCAGAATGGGGAGCACGCATTCTGCTTGCTCGACCGAACCCCTCCCGTGCAGGTGCCATGGTTAATCGAGCGAAGTACCTTGCGCTTCTCACAGTCTTGTCGCTGGTTTCCGTAGCCTTCGCCGACCCAAGTTTTAAGGACTCGCGTTTCGTTACAGAACAGGTCATCTCGGGGCTCACTGCGCCGGTCGGTTTCGCTTTCGCTCCGGACGGCCGCATGTTCGTATGGGAGAAAGCCGGTCGGGTTCGCATTGTCAAAGACGGGAAACTACTGGCGACTCCTTTTCTCGATATCCGTGATCACGTGAACCGCAATACCGATCGCGGACTCATGGGATTGGCCCTTGATCCTGATTTCGCCAACAACGGCTATGTATACCTGGCATATGTCTATGAGAACCAGGGAGCGCCCACATCCGATCAGCCCAGAACCCAGCGCATCACGCGCGTGAAGGTAGACCCGGCAAATCCTGATCGTGCGCTCCCGCAAGAAACCACGATTCTTGGCAAGGTCACCGATCCAAACTGTGACGCTTCCTCCGATTGCAGTCCCAACAACCGCAATGTTCACACCATTAACCGGCTCAAGTTTGGACCAGATGGCAAGCTCTACGTCGGCATTGGCGATGGCGCGCACTATGGAAGCGTGGACGGTGGGCCAGATCTCCGCCGCCTGCGTTCGCAAGACCTGAATAGTTTAAATGGCAAAATATTGCGATTGAACCCGGACGGCACCGGGCCTTCCGACAATCCCTTCTACAACGGAGATGCCAACGCTAATCGCTCCAAGGTGTAT
>JBFXAV010000376.1:0-3871 GCA_050183935.1 Candidatus Korobacteraceae bacterium
AGTAAACCTGTGGGGGAAAACAGATGAAATCCGTCTAACGGTCAAGGATTTCGGCAAAGGTTTCGATCCGGCGCAAGCCCTCAACGCCCGAGGGCTGGGGCTTATGAGCATGCGGGAGCGCCTAAGATTGGTGAACGGCGAGCTTCTTATCCAATCGCAAATCAAGCACGGTACAACCGTTCAGGCAGTCGTGCATTTAGAGCAGCCCTCATAGCAAATGATTTCCTGCGCGCAACCGCGCTGTTACTCATCCCGGATGGAACGCAGGACAATCTGAGGTCCACCGCCGGTATTCTTATTTCCAACACCTTTGCTGATGAATTTTTCTCCTCGCTGGACCGCATCGATGGCCTTGGCCAAGTCGATACCCAAAGTCAATTTTCGTACGTACCCCATCACCCCAGTTGCGAGAACTGCGCGCATGATGTCGGGAGATGATTCTTCGCTCATGACGATGATCTTGCATTCGGGACGATCACGCAGTACTTGCTTGGCCACCTCAATACCGTTGAGCAATGGCAGACTAAGGTCGAGCAGGATAAGTTCAGGCTTGAACTCGGCTGACTTAGCGACGGCGACCGAACCATCTGCAGCTTCGCACACAATCTCCAGATCCGATCGATCGTGAAGAATTGTTTTCACAAGCCGACGCCATGGTTCAAAGTCATCCACGATCATGATTGGAGTTTTGCGAGTCAATAGCGCCTCATGGCAAAGTCTCAGGCAGACTTGCGAAAAGGGTGGAGTCGTCTCTGGCAGACCTGAAAAAAACGAGCAAAAGTGTGGAAAGGCGGAACCACAACGCACGACCAGCATAAACTGCGAATTTACGGCTGTCACGCTATAAAAATTTCCACGGCAAGCGCCCACCAGAGTTGCCCGCTCGCTATGGTTTTTGCGAAAATTCGCAAGCGCGAATAACGGCACATTCGAAAATCTCTCGTATCAATCCCGCCATTCGGAGGGGTAAACTCTTGCGCGGTGTTCCGGAGGAGAGATGGCAGTCCGCAGAAGAGACTTCGTTCAATTAAGTTCGGCGGCGGGTGTTCTCATGATGCTCGGCAACCCAGGCACGGAGGCCGAGGCACAAGGCCAATCCGCAAATATCCCCGCAGCGGGCGGCAGGGCGGTATCCGGGGCCCACCAAGCGGCTCCGGTCACTCAGTATGTCTGTCAGTTTGTGAGCGGTACGCCGTATAGCAGTCTGCCCACCGACGTGCTGGAACTTGGTAAGAAATCTATTCTCGATGGCATTGGTTTGGCCTTGGCTGGCTCGGTTGCCGAAACCGGAGAATTGACGCACAAGTACCTGGAGCACAGCGGCTTTGTTGCGGAACAATCCTCCACAAACTCATCCGGAAGCGCTACCGTCATCGGCTCGCGTATCAAGGCGCCGGTGCGTTTTGCCGCGTTTGTGAATGGCGTGAGTATTCACGCCGAAGACTATGATGATACCCAGCTAGCGGTGGCTCCGGACCGCGTTTATGGACTCCTGACGCATCCCACTGCACCGGTCTTGCCTGTGGCGCTCGCGTTGGCGGAAACTCGCGGTGTTTCCGGGCGCGACTTCACGGTCGCCTATCACATCGGGATTGAAGTGGCGTGCAAGGTGGCGGAGTCGATCAATCCGCGCCATTACCAGGACGGCTTCCATTCCACGGGAACACTCGGAACAATCGGAGCGGCAGCTGCCGCTTCCAGGCTCTACGGTTTTGAAACAGGTGCGATAGCCCGGGCTATGGGGATAGCCGCCGCTCAGGCGAGCGGTTTACGTCCGAACTTCGGCACCATGACCAAGCCTTTTCATGCCGGGCGCGCCGCCGAGTCGGGCGTTGTAGCAGCGGAGTTCGCCGCATTGGGCTGGACTGCAAGCGAAAACATCCTGGAAGCCCCGCAAGGCTTTTACCAGGCTGCCGGCGGAGGCTTCGATGCCGGGGCAATCATGGGCATGCTCGGCAAGCCGTGGACGTTTGCCGATCCCGGCATCTCCATCAAGCCGCATCCCTGCGGATCACTCACTCACCCCGGCATGACCGAGATGCGCCGCCTGATCCAGGAACACAAGATTCGCGCCGAGCAGGTCGAGCGAGTTGACGTCGGCACAAACAGCAACATGCCAAAAGCGCTCATTCACCACCAACCCAAGAACGCGCTGCAGGCGAAGTTCAGCATGGAATTCGGCATGGCCGCGCTTCTGCTCTATGGCAAGGCCGGCTTAATCGAATTCCAGGATGAGGTCGTCAACCGGCCCGAAGTGAAGCAGATGATCCAGCGCGTCCACTTTGGCGTCAACGAAGAAGCCGAGCGCGCCGGGTACAACAAGATGACCACCATCATCGACATCCAGATGAAAGACGGTCGCAAGATCTCCGGTCGCGCCGACTTCGGCAAGGGAAGCCCCGCCAATCCCATGAGCTACTCCGAGGTTGCCGACAAGTTCCTGGACTGCGCCGCCTTCGCCAAGTGGCCGTCACAGAAATCCAGGGCCATCGTAGAGATGGTGCGAAAGTTGGAGGACGTGAAGGATATTCGCCAGCTCACAGCGCTGTGCTCGGCATAAGTCACGAGACTTGGTAACGGTGGCTTTTTGCTGATGCTCAGGATGTCATCGGAGAGCCCGTACTCCTACTTGCTGGAGCAGTAATAATGTTTGTGACCTTCGGTCTGGTAACTTTTGTAGTCGCTGGTTTTTTGGATTTTGTAGTTCATAAGCGTTTACGGAACTCCAAGTTGTTGAGCGAGAAAACGTGGTTGGTTACTCCCGGTCAACAGGTTCGTAGCTACAGGACATACATAGAGGAAGCTTCACGACACAACTGGTCAGTTCTGCCAGCATATGTCGCTCCCGTGTTGTTGATCATTTCGGTGGTTTTGGTTTTTTCGGGAGTGGCCCGCTCAGAAGTTCGTCCTTGAGCTAGGTGCCCCATATCTGCCCGGTGTTGGCAGATGTGGGTCTTTTCGTATAACCCGAGCTACTTTCTGTAGCCGTACGGCAGTAACCCACATCTGCCAAAGCAGGCAGATGTAGGCCACCAGCCACTTCCGTCATCGTCAGGCGGGTGTGGGGTCCCAGAACAGGCTGCTTTTTCACCGATTGTCACCCCGAGCGGAGCACAGCGGAGTCGAGGGGCCACGCTTTGTCTTGCATCTTTGAAAGTTTGACGCCGCTGCGCTTTCGTACTAGCCCAGTGGGCGATTATCGCTGCTAGATTCTTTACATTGCCCTTCCGGTCTGATATATACAAAACCAATGCCAACGCTGAGCCATCGCCATCACCATCATCACCACGCGGCGAACGTGTCGGCGGAGCCTTGGCGATAAGAGACTAAAGCACTCATATCAAGCCCGCTGACGCGATCCTGGCGCAGCGGGCTTTTTGTTTGTCCGCAGCGGCACCTCGCGTCGGCAAAATGAGGAAGCAACATGGAAATCGACTTTGAAAAAATGCAAGGACTTGCGCCCGCCATCGTGCAGGATGAGGCCTCGGGTGAGGTTCTGATGCTGGGATTTATGAATGACGCAGCACTCGCGGCCACGCTGCGCACCGGACACGTGACCTTCTATAGCCGCACCCGGCAAAAGCTGTGGACCAAGGGAGAGACCTCCGGCAATGTGCTGGAGGTGGTGCGCGCCTCGACCGACTGCGACCGCGACACCATCCTTTTGCAGGTTCGCGTGCTGGGCGTGGGCGTAGTCTGCCACACCGGAACGCGCTCCTGTTTCACGGAGCCACTTTCGCTGGCCGCAAGCGAGGTGTCGCATTGAAGCTCCGCCTCGGCATTCCGAAAGGAAGCCTGCAGGAATCCACGGTGCGGTTGTTTGGACGGGCGGGTTTGCGGGTCTACTCCCGCTCGCGTTCTTATTTTGCCA
>JBFXAV010000377.1:0-3869 GCA_050183935.1 Candidatus Korobacteraceae bacterium
CTCAAAGAGGTTTATTAACCACAATGAGAATTTTTGAACCCATGCGCCTTGGGATCGTCCTGGTGTTATTGCTTAGCGGAGTGGCAGTCACCCAGACACAATTCGGGCAAGTCAGCGGACGAGTAACAGATGAGCAAGGAGCGATACTTACGAGGGCATCCGTAACCGTCACCAACCTGGCAACGGGTATTGCAGTTGCCACCCAGACAAATAGCGATGGCATGTTCGTTGCAGGGAATATCCCTCCGGGCGAATACAGCATTGCCATAGAGAGCCTCGGCTTTTCGCGTATTAGCCGACAGGCAAGGGTGGCGGTCGCGCAACGCATATTCCTGCGGTTCACGCTTCCAGTGGAAGCTGCTGCTGCTTCGGTTTCAGTGTTTGCGGACGAGATTTCTGCCGGCGCATCGAGTGAAGTCGCCCGCCCGGTCACTGCCGCCGAACTCAGAAACCTTCCGCTGCTGACTCGTGATCCCTATGACCTGATGGCGCTTGCCCCGGGTGCCGTCAATACCAGCGTGGCGAATGGCAATGACAACGGAATTGGCATTGCGGTTGCGGGTGCCCGCAACCGCTCGATTAACTTTCTTCTCGACGGCTCGGAGAACAACGAAGCATTCTCCACGGGTCCGGGAACTCTGGTCCCATTCGATGCGATTCAGGAACTGAAAGTTCAGAGCAACAGCATGACCGCCGAGTTCGGGCGCAACACCGTGCAGGCGAATGTAATTACGAGGTCTGGAGGCAATCAGCTTCACGGCAGCCTGTATGAATACCATCGCGGGTCAGCCCTATCCAGCCTCCCAGTGGAGGACAAAGCGAACGGCCTTTCCAAGAGCCGCTATGTGCGCAATCTCTTTGGAGGCTCGATGGGCGGAGCGATTGTGCCCGATCGAACGTTCTACTTCGGATCGCTGGAAGGCCTGCGCGTGCGCAGCTCCGGCAGGAACTTCTACTATGTGCCGACCGGCAGGTTTCTGGAGAATGCGTCGGAAAACATGGCTGCCTACATTGGAGCCGGGGGAGGACTGCCAACTCCGGCGCTTCCGGATATTGTCACCGCTGCCGACATCATTCGGGCGGAGAATGGCAGTTCGGCGATTTATGGCGACTCAGCACAGAACTCGCTCTTCCATGCCAGAACTGGCGTGCTGATCCCGGCAGAGACACCGCTCTTCCAGCGCACCATGACTCAAGTTCCCATTGATGCTGGCGGCGGCACGGCGCAGAACACCTGGAAGGCATCGGCGCGAATCGACCACCAGCTTGGCGAGCAAACCAATCTCAGCGGTCGCTGGGCGTGGTTCCGGCAACTCTACCCGGTAGGAGCAAGCAGTGACAGTCCTTACTCTGCGTTCAACACAGGCTCCAGCCTGCGTAGTCAGAATTCTGCGGTAACCCTCACGCATGCATTCTCTCCAACTCTTTCCAGTGCCATTCGGCTCAGCTACAACCGCACCGCTCCCCAGGACCCTCTGGGCGAGGGCTCAGTGGATGTTCAGTGCCTGCAATACGGACGCTCGGGAAGCCTCGGCACAGGCGCTCCTATCGTGTTACCCGGATACGCTCCTTCAGACTGCGCGTCGCTGGCATTGCCGGGGGGTGGTCCCCAGAACAATTACTCACTCTGGACGGGCTTCACGTACTCCGCGGGCCGCCACATCTGGAAGTGGGGGGCGTACGGACGCCACCTGCGCGATAACCGCTCGTTCGGGGCCTTCGCCAATGCATTCAGCAGCACCTCCAGCGTGCAGGGCCTGCTGCGTGGCCGGGTCGATCAGATATTCGCGGTTGCGATCGATCCGCGAGGGAAGGTCCCAGGTGAAACCTACAACGTCGCCAGCGACGGGCCGGTGGGTCCGCCAAGCTTCACGCGGCATTACCGTTACAACGAAATCGCGTTCTATGCCGAAGACCAAGTCCGGCTTACTCCGAATCTGAGTCTCACAGCAGGGCTGCGCTGGGAATACTTTGGCGTGCTGCATAGCCCGGACGGGGAAAAATCGCTGGATGCGAACCTTTTCCTGGATATGGCGGGGACACCGGCCAGCCTGACGCCGGGAGGTAAAAGTGCATATGAGCAGATTCGTGATGCGCGCTTTGCCCGCACCGGCAACTTCTATCGTCAGGATTTCAACAACTTTGCGCCACGGCTGGGGCTTGCCTGGGATGTTTTGGGGAACTCGCAGACGATATTCCGCGCGGGTTACGGCATCTATTACGACAGCAACTTTGGCAACGCGCTCTTCAATGTCATCCAGAACCCTCCGAATTATGCGGTCATTACTCTCTTCCCGTCTTCGCCGGGTGCAGTAATGCCCAACCAGTACGACACCCTGGCCTCGCTGCTAGGCGGATCAGGATCATTCCGCATCTCCAGCTCCGCGCGCATGCTCGACCGCGATATGGCTACGGCCTATTCGCAGCAGTGGAATGCCACGCTGGAGCACGACCTGATGCGCCGGGGTGTTTTCGTCTCTGTCGGGTACGTGGGCAGCAAAGGAGACAAGCTATATTCCCTGAACAACCTGAACCAGCGAGGCTCGTGCATTCTGCTGGGATCGGCCCATTGCTCCAGTCCATTGGCATATTTAAACCAGTCTGGTGTAACGGCCATGAACCGCCGGGGAAATGAGGGATTTTCGCGATACCACGCTATGCAGGCTGAGGTAAAGTCGCGGGAGATTCCCCGCACTGGACTCCAATTGGCCGCCAGCTACACCTGGGCGCATTCCATCGACAACAACAGTTCCTTCTTCAACGAGACCGCATTTGAGTTCACAGGCGGCTTCGGGTTCCGCGATCCCTTCAACCCTGCCGGCGACAAGGCAGATTCCTCCAACGACGTTCGTCAGCGTCTACTGCTCAGTTACGTTTGGCAGCTTCCTTGGGGCAACAGGCAGCACGGCATGTTGGGAAAGGTATTCGGCGGGTGGGCATTCAGCGGAATCTTTTCCGCGCAGACCGGGACTCCCTTCAGCGTGTATGAGGACGGATTTGGCGCCTACAACGACGTGTGCAGCCTGAGCGGGGCTAACGCCTGCTACCCGGTGGTGACTGGGGCCGCGCCCCAAAGGGATGGCCGCACAGCAACAGGAGATCCCAATCGCTTCGTGCTTTACGACTTCGGGCAATCTCTGATCAGCATGGAAGCTGCCTGCGGCGGCGACCTGGCCTGCACCCAGCAGCTTTATTTCTTTGAGCAAGATCGTCTGCTCAACCGCAATACCTTCCGTGCTCCCGGCTACTGGAACACCGATGTTGCCGTGCTGAAGGATTTTCGCCTGCCGGGCGAGCGAACCAGTCTTCAGTTTCGTGCGGAGTTCTTCAACGTAATGAACCATTCCAACCTCTATGCCGACCCCAATACCAACCGCCTCTCCGCAGGAGCGGTGCGCGCTCGCCGTGGCGTGCCACCGGGACATGAGCTCTATGGAACAGTCAATGATCGTCGCAACATCCAGCTTGGATTGCACGTACGCTTCTAGGGAAACTCTGATCTTAGGATTGTTTGAAGAGGACGGCCTTCAGGCCGTCCCTGATTCACGACCAAAGTGTGAACGGCTTAAGCCGCTGAGGGGTCTCAATCAGACTCTCCCTAAGCAGCATTGTTACCGCTGGGCGTTGCGAAGGTGGCGGAACTCACGTTCGTCGCTGGGGCTAGGCTGCCCATCTGCATCCGCCGGTGAGTTACAATCATCTGTTGGGATTAGAGGAGAATCATGAGCTGCGGAAGTCCTTACAATTTCAATTCAGCAGAACAGCAGGGTGGGCGCAAGGTATTCTGCGCGAAGATGCAACGGGAACTCCCCGGCCAGGACGAGCCGCCGTTTGAGAGCCCGCTGGGCCAGCGGGTCTACGAACAGATC
>JBFXAV010000378.1:0-3866 GCA_050183935.1 Candidatus Korobacteraceae bacterium
GTACTCGCGCTGCCAGACGGGACTTGTAGCGCGACGCCGTGTTCTTATGGATCACACCCTTTTGCACGGACTTATCCAGCGCACTAACGGTTTCACGGTACTGGGTCTGCGCTTCCTGCGGGTTCCCAGCGGTCATAGCCGAGCGGAGCTTCCGCAGGGCGGTGCGCATGCGCGACCGGTTAGCGCGATTTACTTCCGTGCGCTTTTCCGTCTGCCGGACGCGCTTTAAGGCTGATACGTGGTTTGCCATGTTCTGCTGGTAATCCTTACTTGAATAATCCGCAATGTCGTACCGGTCATTTTACGGGATGCCGACTGCTACGGTCAAACCCAGAACTGGCCCCCTAGATAGGGGCTGGCGGCTGGAAAGCATCTGGTACAGGCGATTATTTCTCCGTAATCTTTTCCAGTAGAGGTGAATTGAACATCTCCGATGGTGCTATAACGGGTTCTTCAAGCGGGTGGTCACCGTAACGCTCTTGAAGCTTTGCATGTACTAAGGGGTCATCAAGGCGAAAATCACCCAGCTTCTGCAACTGTCCAACTTCGACTCCTAGTCCCCGCTTCAACATCTTCCAGACAAGTTCCGAGCAGTAGATTCGTCGGTCCGTCCACTCAAAGGTCAAGTCATATTCCTTGTCACGATAGCGGGCAGCTTCCGCTTGCAGTTTCTGGACCGCCGCAGGTGTCAGCAGCGCGGATGCATTCTTCAAACGTTTGATGACGTATGTGCCACCTTCTCCCCGGCTAATCCAACTCTCCAGTGGTGTGTAACGCACGGTAGTGGCAGCCTCAAGGACGTAGGGTCTACCGTCCTGGAGAAGAATGATTCCCATGTGGCTGTAGGGTGAGCCTGTAGCCCGCTGAATTGCGGCACTCTGTGCGGAACGCGAAGTTTGGAAAATAATGTCCCCATCCCGGACGTCGGGTGTACGGGAACTGACCTGACAAGCTGAGAGCGCTGCCAGGACAAGAATCAATCCAGGTACTCTTGCCAGCATGCCCAGATTATCGCTTGTTTACCCGTAGCGAAAACTGCATTACAGCGACCAGTGTTCCTGGTTAACTACTGGCCATCCAAATGATTGCAAGAGCAGGAATTGCGTGAGGTCTTGACACGCGACCCCGACGCCAGATTTCGCCTGCAATTTTGGAATGTACGGTCTCCCCACCTTTTTGGCTAGTAGCATCATCTAATTAGCCAGTGGATGCACACCAATCAGCATTGACTAGCGTGGAGGGGCGGGGTAACCTGAGCCCAGATGTTAGCTGCTTCCACCCCTGTGGCGAGCACCCAAGCCTCTCTCTGGTACATCCCATTTATTTGTTTGAATTGCACCAGACTACCGCTCTGCGCGGGAACGGCAGCGCCTGTATTGCGGCCCGAGGTTACGCCTAGAGATCAATGAAGAAAAACATCGATATCAGCCCGAACATTGAAGCGCTATTTGGAGCCCGGGATGAGTATCTTCATCTTCTGGAAGAAGGGCTTAATGTTGCCATCGACCTGCGAGCCGAGAGTGTGGAAATTCAGGGTGCTGCCCGTGACGTAGCGCGTGCGGAGCAGATTTTTGCGGACTACGACCACCTCCAGCGCAGCGGCTTCACCTTTCACAACGGCGATCTTGGCTCCATGCTGCGCGTGGTCATCTCCGACCCGGCAGCCACACTGCGCGGCCTGGCGGAAGCGGGGCGGCAGCGGGCGTTTGGGCGTCGCACGGTGCAACCCAAGAGCATCAACCAGCGCCGCTATCTCGATGCCATCGAGAGCCACGACATGATCTTTGGCATAGGTCCGGCCGGGACTGGCAAGACCTACCTGGCGGTGGCCATGGCGATCTCCGCGCTGGCGGCAAAAAAGGTGAACCGCATTATTCTGGCCCGCCCGGCAGTTGAAGCTGGAGAACGTTTGGGCTTCCTGCCTGGCACGCTGCAGGAGAAGGTTGATCCCTATCTGCGCCCGCTGTACGACGCGCTCTACGATATGCTGGAGCCGGAGAAGGTCGACCGCTATCTCGAAAAAAATACCATTGAAGTTGCGCCCATTGCTTTCATGCGCGGACGTACGCTGAACGATTCGTTCATCATTCTTGACGAGGCGCAGAACACCACCGCGGAGCAGATGAAGATGTTTGTGACCCGCCTGGGCTTTAATTCGAAGGCGGTGATCACGGGAGACATCACGCAGATTGATTTGCCGAACAAGCGCAGCGGGCTGATTGACGCCATGGAAGTTCTGGACGGAGTGCAGGGAATTTCGTTTGTCCACTTCGACGAAGCCGACGTGGTGCGCCACAGCCTGGTGCAGCGCATCGTTCGCGCCTATGATGATCGCAAGACGCGCGCCAGCATGGACCAGTTCACGCTTTCGTTGGACTCCGGCAGCGGTGACTCCCGGCCTGCGAATGGCCGAGATGAAGAGTTGGATATGCTGGCTCCGGAAGATATCCCCGCGGAGTCGCGCGAGGCACGTAACTGATTTTGGAAGTGTTCGGGAGGGTTGTGGCTATCGCCCTCCCGTTGCTTTTTTGAACTTGGTGATCGTACACAAAACGGTGCAGGGCGTAAGCCAGCGCGCATTGCAGCAGTTTCTGCAACGGGCGTGCGGGACCGTCGCCCTTGGAGGTGAGGTAAACGTACTTGTTACCTCCAGCAGCCGGATGCGCGCCTTGAACCGCCGCTTTCGCGGCAAGGACAAAGCTACGGACGTCCTGTCATTTCCGGCTCCCGCCGAGCTGGCGTCGCAAGCCGGTGGGGACATTGCCATTTCTGCTGACATTGCCCTGCGCAACGCTTCGATTCTGGGACATACCCCTATGCACGAACTCAAGGTGCTGGTACTGCACGGTGTACTGCACCTAGCCGGTTATGACCATGAACAGGACGCCGGAGCCATGGCGCGCAAGGAGGAACGTTTGCGCCTCCAGTTCGGCCTGCAGGATGGACTGATTGCCCGCGCTGGGAGAGTGGCTCGTGCTGCGGCCCGAAGTGCAAAACCAGCAGCGGGTCGGACCGTGCGGCGAAAACGGTCGCACGGAACCCCGCAATCTGCGAGGCAGCCGCAATGACCGTCGGCCTGATTTTTGCGATTGTGATCTTGCTTGCAGTGCTTACTCTGGTTTCCTACGTAGAGCGCATCTACACGGAAATCGGCAAGTTTCTCTCGCGGGAATTCCAGGAGAACATTGAAGCCTTTGAGCAGCAAGTGGAGCCGCGTCTCAAGATGGGCCGCGAGCGGGTATCGCTCTCCATGGCCGTGCTAGAACAACTTGTAACCGCTACCATTGCGGTGTTGCTGTCATTTATTACGTTCCACGAACGGGAGTTCCTGATCTCGGAACTTGTTCAGATCGTGGTCTTGCTGGTAGTGATTGTCATCATTTTTAACCGGGTGATCCCGTTCGTGCTGTTCTCCCGCACGCGTGGTGACTGGCTGAACCGCTATGTCTGGCTGCTTCGCGGACTCGTCTATCTTGCGTTGCCTGTCACCCTGGTAATCGGTTTCTGCCTCTCGGTGGCCACGCTCACGCGCGAGAATTCCGAGCGCGAGCCAGAGCATCCTTCGGAAGCCGTCGATGCCCTGATTGTAGCCGGGCAGGAAGAAGGCATCTTGGAAGGCGCTGACCCCGACCTGATCCACTCCGTGGTGGAGTTCAGCGACAAGGTGGTGCGCGAGGTGATGACGCCGCGGCCGGAAATTTTTGCTGTTCCCGCGGACACAACCGTGGAGCAGTTCACCGAAATGTTGCGTACACGGCCCTATTCGAGAGTTCCCGTGTATGAGGAGAATATCGACCGGGTGATCGGCATTGTATTCGCCCATGACGTGTTGCAGGTATCGGATACCGAAGCGCGCTCCCGTAGCG
>JBFXAV010000379.1:0-3848 GCA_050183935.1 Candidatus Korobacteraceae bacterium
AATCCTCAAAAGCTGAACAAGTACAGCTATGTCCTAAACAATCCTCTGGCTCTCGTTGACCCGGATGGGATGGAGGAAATCACTGTTGTTTACCGGACCTTCATTCCGCAAAGGTCGGTGTCAGGAATCTTCGGAACGTTTGCAGGGGATAACCGGGGATTCAGCACGGCTGCGAATGCTTCGTCGCGAAGCTCTATCTCCATAAGACTTGAGACGGATGCTTCGATCCGTGCAAATCCGATTATCAGCGTTACCAGCGGAGCAGGTGCAACTCATCGTCTGGACGGGAGCGGAAACATAATCCAGAGTGGGACTGCAACGACTGGCCTGCCAACAGCCACAGCTAGTAGGGATGCGAACGGGAATGTTGTGCTTGGCATCGAGCAGTCGGTCAAGAATCCTCTGACCCCGCAGTTGGTCACGCCAGCGATAGACGCGAATCTCACGATCAACATTCCTCAAAACGCATCGGGAATACAGGTCACCGGAACAGCGGACGACTTTCCTGCACAGGAGCTAAACGTCACAAGAGACGGGAACACAACCGGGGTCATGCAGTACGAACCACCAGCGGGTGCGTCACCCTTTTCGTTGTTCCCACCAGACAGAACGGTGAATATCCAAAGGCAACTTCCTCAATGTTCGACCAATGATGAGGGAAAGAGAGTGTGCAACTGATGAAGCACACAGTGGGTATGCTCTATCTGCTTACTGCGGCTTTGGGCCTTTACTGGTCAATCTATCTAACGATGACCGGCATGTACGGGCTTCCATTCTCGCGTTGGTTCGTGGTGGTGTTTATCGGCGGTCTTGTGTTGCTTCTGGGTGCAATCTTCTGGTGGACATCCGCAAGAGCATGGACGCGCTGGTTGCCGATTATCGGAAGCGGAATGCTGGCAGCCTACTTCCTCCCAGCATTCGTGTCGAACATACAGGAGTTTATGGACGCCTTTTCCAGACCGACAACAGATCGGGTTCTTGCTCTCGGTTCGGTGCTGCTAGCGATTACGTCACTGGTGGTCGCAGTTAGAAATCGGCATGTACCCGCAACCTGAATGGCTCACTTGGCGGGTGGCCCAGGTAAACGCGTAATCGTGAGTTCGAAATTCGGGGTGCCCCAGACAAGCTTTGCGTGTCTGGGTTACAGACGCGACAACATCCAAATTAAACCTGTGTTTCCGGTATGTCCCCCAGGTTGTCGGTGATTGTGCATCAGAAACCGAGTGCGTGGCGGATTTCGCAATACAGCCGCACATACGTCAGCCACCAGCTTGCGCGCAGCCGGTTGTTCTCCTCGCGCAACTGCTTGGCCTCCTGCGCCTGGCTAGCGTCCATCCCGCCGCACTTCGCCTTCCACGCGTACCAAGTGTGTTTACTGACGCCCACCTCTCGCGTCACGTCCTCTGCCTTGCGCCCCGCTTCCATCTGCTTCAGCGCCGCGATCATCTCCGCTTCTGTGTGCCTGCTTGGGCTGGAGGTCAACGAGGCGCGTGGTGATCCCAAAAAACGAGCTGAGCGCCGCTCGCTTACTCCACACTCGGGTTTTCGCGGACTAGGTCAGACTCACCGGGCTTGCTCAGTTGGCGGGTGGGCCAGGTAAGATTATCTCTTTCACGGCGACCATCTGGGTTCTTCTCGGCTGATGACGGACGCCTCCGGAGCCAAGACCTGGGAAGCTATGTACCTGCCGTTCGGCTACGAGATCAACCCGCAGAGCACGACTAACCACTACAAGTTCACCGGCGGGTGGACTAGGTAAGCGCAAAGTAACGTAATTACGAGGTGGGGGTGCCACAGACAAGCGCAGCTTGTCTGGGATTCTGCCTGGGGCAATCCGTTCCAGAAGAACGGCTATACCCCGGCTGTAGATTCTGCCGGAAACTCACCTTCATTGTGTGTCAGAAAATCGGGGCCGATCACCACGATGCGGGTTCGTGCGGCCAGCGGATTGCCAAAGCCGGACAGCAGGTGGACAACTCCGGGTTTGAGTCGGGAATGGGTGGCTGGGTATGGGGTGGCAGCGAGGCTACAGCGGTCACGGATGCCTCCAAAGCGCACAGTGGAACCAAGTACCTGCAACTTTCCACTTCGACCGGGGTGGTTTCGGCCCACGATAAAGTTTTAGCAGTTCGGACGGGAGAAGTCGTCCGCTTTGGAGGATGGGTGTACCCAGAGTCGGGGGACGGATCGTCCTTCTGGAAGCTGGTGGCTTACGATTCGGGCATGAATCCAGTGGAATATCCTGGATACATCACCCTCTCGCAAGGGAGCTGGCAGTTGCAGGATCAAACCTACACTGTTCCCAGCGGCGTGGCTTATGTCCGGTTGTACACTCAGATATATCAGCCGACGGGTGCCTCGGTGGTTCGATTTGATGATGGATTCCTGATCGCGGGGACTGAGTACTACCACGGCGACCACCTGGGTTCATCTCGCCTGATGACGGACGCCTCCGGAGCCAAGACCTGGGAAGCCACTTACCTGCCATTCGGCTATGAAATCAATCCGCAGAGCACGACCAATCATTACAAATTCACCGGCAAGGAACGCGATGCGGAAACCGGTCTGGACTACTTCGGAGCCAGATACCACAGCAGCACGATGGGAAGGTTTGTGAGCCCGGATGAATACGACGGCGGTCCGGTCGAAGTCTATGGAGGCTCACCAGCACCTCCGGGTCCACTGCCCTACGCCGACATCACTAACCCTCAATCGTTGAATAAATACAGCTACACCTACAACAATCCGCTCAAATACACCGATCCCGCTGGGCATTGCGTCACAGATCCGCTCAGTATGATTGTATGTGGGGCAGCTGTTTTGGGAGCCATCAAGGGAGCTAATGCATATTGGGATTACAAAATTCGAATACAGGAAATGGACAATCTTAAAAATAATGTCATAGCAGCAAAAATAAATGAAGCTCAGGTATGTTTTTCAGGGGGCAATTGTGCTGAGGCGCAGACACTCACAAAGAAAACTGAATATAACTTTTATACTAAAAGCGGGGAAGCCCTTGTTGAAGCAGCCACTCTGCCGGGTACCTTCTTAGGAGGTGTTTCGACAGATAAGAAGAGCTTAGCAGGATCGGCCGTAACAGATGAAGCTGTTGCAGTGGCAAAGAAACAAGCAGAAACACAGCGAAAAGAGACACAAGAAAAAACGGCATTACGCCAGCAACAAGAGCAGCAACGAAAGATAGAAAAAGAGCGTCGACAAGACGACGTGGAAAGAAGGCGACGTAAGAGAGGGTTCTAATCCGGACGATGAAGACTGAATTATTTGGAGCCAAATTTGGCCAACAGCGTGTTCTGTTCCTATTGGTAGTGTCATTACTAGCCGCAGTTTTTGAGCCGACATTGAAATGGGCACTATTTGCTCCAATGCGACGTGGCTTGGTAGAAAATGGTCGGCTCCAAGTGTTAATCCCGCGCGCCTGGCTCGTAGAGTCAAACTCATCAAACATAGTTGCGTGGAAGCCATGCCTAACCATTTTCTGTTTATCTCCAAAAGCGTCCTTTAAGATAGTAGTGGAGCCCGAGCTGATCGGTGATGACTCCGCCTGGAAGAGTGGGACTGAAGCGCTATTGCAAGGGAAGAAACTACTAGGTATCACGGAACGAGCTTTTGTTGTAACAGGGGGGAAAGCGTACTGCGCAGAGGGCGTTTACGTAGGGCGTGCTAAGCGGAAAATTAGTACCTGCTTGATTCCAACCAATGGAATTGTCGGGGGCTTTGAGGGTGTCGCTTCGGAGCTTGGGGAATTTTATCAAATTGTTCAGACTGCACGACTCGTGTCCAACGAAGAATGAGCTATTAGGAAAAGTTGTTTCAAAATGGATTGAACC
>JBFXAV010000380.1:0-3820 GCA_050183935.1 Candidatus Korobacteraceae bacterium
GACGAACTTGTTGCCGGGGACGAAAAACAAGGCTACAATTGAGGTCTTCGCTGGTCACCTCGGCGAAGAAATTGTTTGGGAAACAACGACTTACGCGCCTAGTAAACGTCTCGTCTCCCGCTCCAGAATTCTTCTTTCTTCCCTACACGAACCGAGCGGTTTTTGCTGGCTCAACCAGCCCCTTCAGCGCTTCCACGTTCCGCAAATCATCTCCCGGCTCGTCGATCGGAGTTTCGGCAATAAACGCCGCGTGCGCCAAACGGGGATCGTTTAACAACCTGCGGAATGGCTCTAATCCGATGCTTCCCTTCCCGATGTGCTGGTGGCGGTCGAGGCGCGAGCCGCGTGCAGCCTTGGCATCGTTGCAGTGCCACACTCGGACATTTTTCAATCCGACAGTGGCATTCAGTTCCTTTAGCGTAGCTTCGTAGCCTTCAGGCGTGACTATGTCGTATCCCGATACATGGGTATGGCAGGTATCAATGCACGCTGCCACAGGTACATGCGCCTGTAGCACGCCCAGTAATGCTCCGACCTGGTCAAAGCTGGCTCCCAGCGAATATTCCGCCCCAGCGGTGTTCTCGATCAAAATGGTCAGACCTCCGGCGCGCAGGTCCAGACTCTGCACGGCCTCTTCGATTGCCATGGCTGTGCGCGCCAGCCCGTCGGCGCGGCTGGCCCCGCGAAACGATCCCGGATGCAGTACCAGATAATCCGCGCATAGAGCCAGCGCCCGCTCCACTTCACCGCGAAACGCTGCAATGGACTTAGCGTAGAACTCCGGGTTGGAGGCCGCTATGTTGACCAAATAGTTCGTGTGAATCACCAGCGGCCTCAGGTCGTACTCTGAGAGCAGCTTCTTCATGGCAGCGCACTGCGCGGGCGTGATCACGCTGGGCTTCCACTGACGCGGGCTCGAGGAAAATATCTGGAAGGTACTGCATCCCAGCCGCCAGGCGCGCTCGGCAGCGTACTCCACACCTCCTGCGGCGGAGGTGTGAATTCCTATCCGGCGCGAAGTCCGGCGGGGAGGCTGCTTCGGGGAAGGCAGCTTTAGGATGTCGTGTTCCCGGGCCATGGAACGTGGCATAGCGAAGAGTTGATTATAGGGAAGGTTTGCGACAGCGCCTGTAATGATCGACATGCTCTTGTGCGCCGATTCCGCCAAGGCTACACTGTGACCGAACTTAGCCCCGCGATCGGACCAAGGGCCATTCTTGATTGAGCAGCCGGAAACGGCGCCAGCGGTTCTGCTTGAAATTCCACTTGCGAATTGTCATTAGCGTGATTTTTGCGGGCATGGCATTCGTGCTGCCTGCCTGCACCCGGCGGCTCAGCACTCCGCCCGAGGGCTTCGCCTACGTGACCAATGGGGGAAGCAACTCAGTTTCGGTAATCGATCTCAGCAGCCTGGGCGTAATTCGCACCATCGGAGTCGGACGCAATCCTGCCGGCATCACGCCCAATCCGATCCGCAACGAGCTGTACGTGGTGAACTCCGGCTCCGACAACATCAGCTTTCTTGATGGGGAAACACTGTCTATAACTGCGACCGTGGGCGTCCATCGCGCGCCATTTTTCCTTGATGTCTCGCGGGATGGGAAGCGGGGCTACGTGGCGAACTCCGGCTCGGCAAACATTTCCGTGCTGGATCTCGAGCAGCGCCGCGTCGTGGCGACCATCCAGGTAGGCGCGCGGCCGGGGATGGCGCGTGTCTCTCCCGATGACCGGACGGTGGTGGTATCGAACCGGGCCAGCAACACCGTTTCGCTAATCGACACTGTCGGACTGCGTGTGCGCTCCACTTTGCCGGTCTGCGAGCAGCCCGAGGACATTGTTATCCTGCCGAATTCGGCCAAGGCATTCGTGGCCTGCACCGGATCGCATCAAGTCGCGGCTGTTGACTTGCAACAGGACCAGGTTCTGGCCCTGCTTGACGTGGGCCGAACCCCGATTCACCTGGCCCTCAAGCCGGATGGTGGCGAGTTGTTCGTAAGCAACTTTGACGCGGGATCGGTCTCCGTGATCGAAACCAATGCCAACGAGGTGAGCGGCAGCTATGGCATAGGCAACAAGCCGGCGCGCGGACTGGTGACCACGGATAATGCCCTGATCTACATCAGCAACTTCGGATCGGGGACAGTGTCTGTATTCGACATTCTCATTGGGCGGATGGTGGCTTCCGTTCGCGTGGGACGCGCTCCGGAAGCTCTGGCACTCACGCCTCGAAACGATTACCTGTTTGTGCTCAATACCGGTTCCGGGGACGTTGCCGTGGTGCGCACTACCCGGCGGGCGAATACATCCCCCATCTCCGCCGACCGGGCGCTGGTCACCATGATTCCTGTGGGGTCACAGCCCAACGCCATTGCGATCAGGGCTGTTCCTTAACTTCGAAAGGACGGCTAAAACAAAAAGACCGGCGGGATTGCGCCGGTCTTTTGTTGAGTCGTTGAGTCGTTGATCCGTTGAGTCACGATTCTTGTTAATACGAACAAGTCCAGCTTAGGAAGATACTCCCTTGCCTGCACACAGCCGGTTGAAAGCGGAGGTCAGCTCGCTTGCAATGTCCTCGGCTTCGCGGTGCTCGATATCGCTGCGCTGCAGAATGTGCTGCACATGGCCGTCCTGAAGGAGCGCAATCGCCGGCGAAGAGGGCGGAAATCCGTTAAAGTAGGTACGTGCGCGAGCGGTGGCGTCGCGATCCTGGCCGGCAAACACCGTGCCGACGTGGTCCGGCTTGGCTGCGTTCTCCAGGGCCATACGCACGGCAGGACGCATGCGTCCAGCGGCACAGCCGCATACGGAATTCACTACGATCATCACGGTGCCTTCGCGGCGAACAAACTGATCCACATCCTCAGGCGCCCGCAGTTCCTGCACTCCCAACCGCGTGAGTTCCTCGCGCATCGGGACCACCATCAACTCTGGATACATTCGTCTCTCCTGCTTCCTGGCAGTGATTTGAACCTGTGGTTCATTCTTCCATGTATTTTCTGGCACTGGCAAGCAGGGCGTGCCAGAAAAGCCATGAACGGGCGAAACTTCCGGGTAAACGGAGGTAACACGGCACTGGCCTGCGCGCCCGCATGTATATTGAAACCAAGATAGGATGACCATCGAGCAACAGGTTGCACTGGCGCCGCTCACCACGTTGGGCGTGGGAGGTCCGGCCCGCTATTTCTCCCAGGCAACAACTCCCGCCGAGGTTTCGCAAACCGTCGATTTTGCCCGTTCATCGCAGCTTCCACTATTCGTCCTCGGCGGCGGCAGCAATCTAGTCGTCTCGGATAGCGGCTTCCCCGGATTGGTCCTGAAAATTGCCATTCGCGGAATCGATACATCCCCAGACAACGGAACAACCTTGTTTGAAGTAGGCGCGGGAGAAGAGTGGGACGCTTTCGTGGCTCGCACCGTTGAAGCCAACTGCTCCGGGCTTGAATGCCTGAGCGGTATTCCCGGAACCGTTGGTGGCACGCCGGTGCAGAACGTAGGCGCTTACGGGCAGGAAGTCTCGGAGACGATCACCGAAGTACAGGCGCTTGATCTGCGCGACGGCCAGGTGCGCAGCCTGTGCAATCCGGCGTGCGATTTTGCCTATCGCAGCAGCATTTTCAATACCACCGAGCGCGGACGCTATATCGTGCTGCGAGTGACGTATGCGCTTGTACCGGGCCGCAGTGCTCCCATCGAATACCGCGATCTCAAGAACTATTTTGCCGGACATAGCGCGGAGCCAACCCTGCCCGAGGTGCGCAGGGCTGTCCGCGAGATTCGGCGCAGCAAAGCCATGCTGATCGTTCCGGGTGACGAGGATTGC
>JBFXAV010000381.1:0-3819 GCA_050183935.1 Candidatus Korobacteraceae bacterium
CCAGCAGACCCGCGATCTGCTTGAACACTACTACCTGATTATCGCCTTCCACGGTGACAATGTTCTGCTCGTTGGTATCGGCACAGGCGCTTGCCATAGCATTCTGAAAACGGCCCTTCTGGTAGCGTACATTGCGGATCGTGCCAGCAATGGGCGAGCGGTTCACGTGCACGTCAAAGACACTCAGAAAGATGCTGATGCGGGTACGAGGCTGGCCGTCGAGCATGCAGGGAAAAACATCCGTGACCTTGCCGTCAGCCGGGGAAACCACTGCGCCAGCCACGGCAGGAACCTCGCGCTCAGGATCACGAAAAAACCAAAGGAAAAACGCTCCCAGCAGCAGCGGAAGCACTGCCCAAACCGGAGACGCCAGCCACGCCAGCAAGATTGCCGCTGCCAGCATTCCCAGCGCGTAATAGATTCCATCCCTGACCATGCTCTGGAAATTATAAAGGGCCTGGAGGCTGCCAGGCTTTGAGAACCGTAAGGAAGAACTTAACCCGGCTTGGAGTTGCCAGGGGTTCTCACGGCAGTTACTGCCCTGGCATTGGTGCAACCATCGCGGCACACACCGCAAACATGACACAACACATGCGGTGGTTCTGCCCTCGTCATCACCAAACGCACCTAACGTTCACTAGTCTCACGCTCACGCCATAAGGCGGGTGAACAGCCGAACTAGGCGACGTTGTTCTGGCGATGCTGCTGTTCGAGCAGTTCCATCTGGTCTTTCAGCCGCAGTTTCAGCTTTTTCAGACGGACTTCCTCTATTTTCTCTTCGTCAGACAAAAATCGCTTCTGAATCAGGGAATCCAGAAGCTGGGAATATTGCGCATGTTCCGCCACCAACCGGCGATATTCTTCGTTCTTGCCGAGGAGCGACTCGCGAGCCTGAGATGCCATTCAGTCAACCTCCGCTCATGAATTGGATGTTAACGCTAGCACAGCGGGCAAGCCGCTTCAACGAGTTTCGGGAGTAGTTACTGAGGGGAGGATTCTTAACACTATAGCCCTGGCCCGACTACAGAAACCGTATGGGGACAACCCTTGTAACTTCATTTTGTTACCAGGAACTCTCCAGCAGGCATGGCCGTGCCATTTACGATGACTTCGAACCTGTGTTTCCCTGGGTAATGCTTCCGCGTGGTCATCTGGCGCAGTGAGATTTTTGTTGAGAGCCGGGTGACGTGTCCTGGGAAAAGCTCGAGCTTTTTCAATTTGAAAACCTTTGGCGCAGTCTGGCCATTCGCCTTGACAAAAGCAACGCGCAAATCAATCAGCAGCGCCTGCTTGCGGATCGCTGTGCTGGCAATGTCAAACGTGATTGTCACGCACTCACCAATTCCCACTCGTCGCGGGCTAACCTTTACACCTTCAACGCGCGCAGCGGCTTTCTTTCCATAGCCGAGCACCTGCAGTGCGCCGGCTTCACCACGCTTCACCGCCGAGCGCAACGCGTGTTGGACAAGCCACCGTCTTTCCTCGGACGCGCCGATTAGCCAGCGCCGGCACGTTTGCAACAACAGCTCTGGGTAATCCTTCCCGATATCGTTCAAACTATTAGCGACCGAGCGTCGCACGTACAACTCGGGATCATCTTTGAGCAGTTCCAGCAGCTCGAGCACCGGACCAGGATCCTTCTGAAACATGCGCAGCCGCGGCGCCCATGGCAACCTTGGGCGAGTGCCTTCTGAAACCAGGCGCCGCACGTGGACGTCGCTGTCGTGCGCCCATTCGCGCAAACGCGCGAGCGTTTGCTCGGGATATTGCTCCAAAAACACGCGGATGCTGAACTCAGCGGTAAAGCGTTTCGTTAGCTCGTATTGCAGGCCAAGCGAAGTTTCCAAATCACCTATCCCGTATTTCGCCACGTAACAGACATGCGGCAAATATAGGAACGAAGACATGCCATTGCCTTCGGTATTTGCCAGGCGCGGGCCGAGCGATGCCTTCAGTATCGCCGCGCCCCGCGCAAACTCTTGCGGGAGGTGTTCGTGGAGGGCGTGAGCGATGTGCCACGCACGTGGCAGCAGCTCAAGCTCCTCTAGTCCGAACGATGCGTCCTTGACAAATTTTTTTTGTGGAAACAGCGGATGGACGGCTTCGATCATGCCGGCAATGCGGCGGACTACCTCTGGCGAAAAGAAATGTTTGAGCTGCTCGGGCATGGAGAGGAGTGTGCCGGGATCTTCTTTCCTTTTAACGTCTCCTGCCCGACGATGGCACGGCCCAGTTCGCATCCAGGCTGAGATACGCTAGAGCATAACGCCTCCCAAACTCCCGATAGGACTCCGAGTTGAAGTGCAGCTTATCTCCGCGATGCGTAAGACGTACCGCCGAAGCAAATGCCGTGAACGGAACTTCCAGCGGTATCGTCGCCAACTGCCTATTCACCGTGGCCGCAAGCGGCCGGTCCGGCAGCACGAACTCCCCAAGCTGACCCACGACTACCGGAACCTCGGGAGCGCCAAGCTCGCGGCGAAGCGCCGTAATCATCTCCGTCCAGCGCTTCAGATAAGTCTGCGCATCTTCTTCCTTCATGCTGTCAGTTTCACCCTGATGCCAGAGAATACCGCGCAGCACTCCCGACTTCTGCGCGGCCTTGGTTCGCCGGACTGCGTCGGTAAACAATTCGCCACCGGGTTTCCACTCCGCCAGCGCGCTTCCTCCCATGGCTGCGGGGATTAATCCGATTGTGGCGCCAGGCTGCGCGTCGAGGAGCGTCTTGGCAAACGAACGCCCCAGACCGACACCGATACGGTCTGGCCTGTCGAAGTGCAGCGGATCGACCGCCGGTACCCAGGCAAGGTCTTTGTTGAGAGTGAAAACTCCGGGAATGGGTACGCGGTCGGCGTCCTCAACGGTTCCCCGTCCAGCCATGTTGGACTGACCAATGAGCAGGAACAGTTGCAAATCCTTGGGTTCCGATCTCTGCGGCTGTGAATTCTGCGCCAGCGCGGCACTCTGGAAGGAAAGGACAACAAGCAGAAGGAACCATCCCGGTTTCATGCGCGGGAGTCTAACATGGGACTGGCCAACACCCAGCAAGCTAGTTGCGGTGGATTCAGCGAGACGTAGCGGAGCTACGTCTCTACTTGCTTTGAGGCTACCGGACCAGTTCGATTTGGTACACCACGCAGGCCTCTTCTGGATCGCGATAGTAGCCCTCGCGTTGCGCTATTGGCTGGAACCCTGCGCCTGCGTAGAGCGCCCTTGCCGGCTGATTGGACTCGCGCACCTCAAGCATCACGCTCCTAGACCCCATGTCTACCGCCTGCCGGAACAGTTCCTGCAACAGCGCCTTGCCAATCCCCTGACGCTGCTTTTCGGGGGCTACGGCAAGGTTTTCAATCTCCCATTCCGCACCGACCGTGCGCGCTACCAGGAAGCCCACCGGAGCGACCGTCGCAGGCCGCTCCGCAACCAGCACAATCCTGGCTGCGGCTTCCCCTACCAGAATGCGCTGATACTCGGCGAGCGACCAATGGGAGGCAGTGACGGCCTGGCGCTCCAGTTGGAACAGGCTTTCGGCATCCTCGCGGGTAGCGAGACGAATTGTGGTTATGGAAGATTCCGGCATCCCGCGACTCACGAGGAACGCTTCGGCAAGAAAAACAACTCAGCATCGGAACGGCGCAGGTAGTTGGCGTCCAACGCCTCGGGAGAAACTGTCTCGCGCCGCAGGAGCTTCCCCAAGCCGATGCGAGCCACCACATCTGCCTGTGGCGGGGGAATCAACCGCGCCGTCAACTGACGCGATTCCAGTGCGCGCACCACTGATTCCTCGAAAGTAACCAGAGGAATTTCGGCAGCCTCAAG
>JBFXAV010000382.1:0-3816 GCA_050183935.1 Candidatus Korobacteraceae bacterium
CTCGGTGTTACACCCTTAGGAATGCCGAGCATTCCGTAAAGAAAGAGCAGTAGCACCGCTATGGAGAACAATACCTTGTACAAAAGATTCTTCTTCATGAAACCCAAACACCCCGAGTTGCTTTGCGAACCCCGCGTCCACCCCTTACGAGTTCTGAGCCTAAGCGCTCTTGCTCGGGACCTCTTCGGTGGCTGTCGAAACCACTGCCGAACGAGCTACTTCCAAACGAATGTTATCCGGAGGCACACGCAAATGCAGGTAATCGTCACGCAACGCGACAATTGTGCCTCGCACCCCCCCGCTGGTTACCACCCGGTCTCCCGTCTTCAAATTGCCTAGCATTTGCTGCCACTTTTTCTGGCGGCTTTGCTGCGGTCGAATAAGAAGAAGATAGAAAACCCCGAACAGGAAAATGAGCGGCAGCGCCATAGCCAGAACTCCGCCGCCACCCGGCTGCTGTTGTAGCGCCAGTATCAATATATCCATCGCTCTTACGTTCCCCGCGTTAGTTCCTGCGCTCTCACACCGGTAGGCAAAACTACTCAGCCAGTGTGCTGACCGTGGGAGAGGCTGCTGCCACCGGAATCGCGCGATCTCGACTTTGCCTGCCTACGCGACCCTGCAAGGCCTTGGAATTGGGGAACTCACCCCGAAGACCGGGAGCCTAGGAGACGCGGCATCGTTTCCCCAAGATAGATAGAATGCCGCAGGCTCCACTTCACTGTCAAGAAGCGCCCGCTCGCTGCATGCTGGGCCAGTTCAATTCCCGGAGCTTCCGGGCATTGCGGACACCTCTGCGGAATCGCGCATTACGCATTCCCGCACAGTACCCATCGTTTTCAGGTAAAACGCAAGATTATGCACAGTATTGAGCACCTGCGCCAGCACTTCATTCGAGGAATACAAGTGCCGTAGATATGCACGTGAGTAGCGCCGGCACACCGGGCACCCGCAATTCGGGTCCGCTGGATTCTGGTCTGCAGCAAAACGCGCGTTCTTGATGGTGATCTTCCCTTCCGAAGTGAAGAGCAATCCGTGCCGCGCCGCCCGCGTGGGCAGTACGCAATCCATCATGTCCACGCCCATGCGGGCGTACTCGACAATTTCCTCTGGAGTGCCTACCCCCATGAGGTATCGGGGCCTGTCCTGGGGAAGATGCTCCAGCGTAGCGGCAACGACTTCGCGCGTGAGATCGCGCGGCTCGCCTACGCTCAGTCCACCGATGGCATAGCCGGGGAGATCGAGTTCCACGGTGCGCTGCGCGGATTCCCGCCGCAGGTCGGAATACATCCCTCCCTGCACGATGCCGAAGAGAGCTTGCGTTTGAGGTTGCTCGCCAGCATTCTCTCCCGCCCATGGACACTCATGCTTGTGGGCCTCGAAGTATCGCTTGCAGCGCTCTGCCCAACGCAGGCTCAGCTCCATGGACTCGCGCGCGCGCCCCTTTTCCGCCGGATGCTCCGTACACTCATCGAAAGCCATAATGATGTCCGCGCCAATGGCGATCTGCGCGGCGGTGGCTGTTTCCGGGCCAAGCATGTGCAGCGAACCATCCAGATGCGAGCGGAACTGCACGCCTTCCTCGGTGATCTTCCGCAACTCGGAGAGGCTCCATACCTGGAAGCCTCCGGAATCGGTGAGGATGGCGCGATCCCAGCTCATGAAGCGGTGCAGGCCGCCAAGCTGGCGCATCATCTCCGCTCCCGGCCGCAGAAACAGGTGATAGGTGTTGCTCAAGAGAATCTCGACGCCAAGTTCCTCAAGAAAACTGTGCGGCACGCCCTTTACGTTGGCGAGCGTTCCCACGGGCATAAATACCGGGGTTTCAACAGTCCCATGTGGCGTGACTAAACGTCCGCGGCGCGCCGCGCCTTGACGAGCATTGATGTGAAAAGAGAGAGGCATCAACTCATACCACCGGAAAACTCTATCAAACACTGAGTGAACGCCCCGTAGCACAGCGAATGCTCAGCCATCGCAAACGTGCAATTAGTGAACTGCTCTCTCTGCTGCTCGTCCGTCTAAATATGAAGAGAAGCCGACAAATCGCCGCTTAACGAACGATTAACGATTCTGGGTGGCAACGACATCTGCTAACCGAAAACTGAATCTCACTGTGTGATTGCGATGCTTCGTCCGGAAAAGTGAATGCAGATTTGCAGAGCAACTCGTCCGAAAAGTGCACCGCGGATGTACCGGACTCAAGATAAGTGGATGGCTGCCCTGCCACTTCTGTTGGCGCTATCCGGGCCAGCAGCGGACTTGTTCTCCCAGCAGAACTCGGCAGGGTCCGCCACCATCAGTGCCAGAGTCGTGGACGCAGGCATCCAGTTGGACGGCAGGCTGGATGAACCCGCGTGGCGCAACGCACCGCCCGTGGCGCTTACCCAGCAGTCGCCCGCCCCAGGGGAACCCACTCCTTATCACACTTCTGTGCGTGTGCTGATCGAGGGAAACGTACTTTACATCGGGTTTGAAGGAATCGATCCAGATCCGGATCGAATCGCCATTCATACCAAGCGGCGCGATGGCGACCTTGATGGAGACGACAGCTTTTCCCTCGTGCTTGACCCGTACGGTGATCGTCGTACGGGTTTCTTCTTTCAGACGAACGCGGCGGGTGCGCGCGTGGATGGCCTAATCGCCTCGGTGGAGGACCCCTCGCTCGAATGGGACGGAATATGGGACGTGCGCGCCCACCGCCTCGAGGATCGCTGGACCGCCGAATTTCGCATTCCTGTGCAGAGTCTCACCTTCACCAAGGGCCTGGCGGCCTGGGGAGCAAATTTTGAACGCTATGTGGCGCGCGATCGTATCGTTTTACGATGGACCTCGCCGACACTGGACTCATTCCTCGCAGACCTGAGTCGCGCAGGATTAATGACCGGAACCGAGGCCTTGAGCCAGGGACGCGGCCTTGAGTTCAGTCCTTTCGTGACCGGCCGCACCCGGAAACAGTTTGATCTGGGCCATCGCAATTATCCGGGACAGTCAGGCTTCGATTTCGCCTGGCGCGTAACCCCGCAAATGGCAGCAGTGTTCACCTTCAACACGGATTTCGCGGAAACTGAAGTGGATTCCCGCCAGTTGAACACCACCCGTTTCCCGCTCTTCTTTCCCGAGCGGCGTGCCTTCTTTCTGGAAGGAGCCAACCAGTACAACTTCGGCCTGGGACTTGGGGAGGATTTTGTGCCTTTTTTCAGCCGTCGCATCGGTCTATTCAGTGGGACCTTGGCTCCCATTAACGCCGGCGTGAAGATGAACGGTCGTATTGGCAAATGGAATCTCGGCGTTCTCAACGTCCAAACCCGTGATTCCAGCTTCGCGCCCGGCACGAATTTGTTTGCCGCTCGCGCATCCTACGACCTTACTGATCGATGGCGACTCGGGACCCTGGTTACACACGGTGACCCCGATGGCATACATTCCAATGCCCTGGTTGGGTTCGACAGTGTTTGGCGAACCTCGAACTTCCGGAACAACAAGAACCTGCTGCTCGGAACCTGGCTTGTACGGAGTGCGGGAGACCTTCCCGCGGGAAATCGAACCGCGTGGGGAGCGAGGATTGACTATCCCAATGATCGCTGGGACTGCTATGCCGAAACACGCCAATTTGGCAACGGCGTAGAGCCAGCCCTCGGTTTCCTGCAACGGCCCGGATCCCGGCAGTACCAGAGCAGTTGCCAATTCAAGCCTCGTCCTTCACGCGACGGCGAGTGGTCGTTTATCCGGCAGACGTTTCATCGTACGCAGTACGAGCGCGTGGACAATTACCTGACAGGCATAACCGAATGCTTTTTTTTTAGGAGTACACCT
>JBFXAV010000383.1:0-3814 GCA_050183935.1 Candidatus Korobacteraceae bacterium
TTCGAAATCCACCAGGCGTGACTTGTGCAGTTGCAGCGATGCCTTGGCCCGCAGAATCTTGAGCACAGAGACGTTAATGCGAGACTCTGGAATCTCACCCCGCCGCACCGCCTGCAGCAGCCCGTTGTAGGCATCCTCAAGATTTTGGGGAAATAGCAGAATGTCATTCCCCGCTTTCACCGAGGCTACGACTGCACGCCCGGAAGGTGTGCCCGATCCTGACTGGCCAGATTGCGATCCTGATTGAAAGACCCGCATCAGCCCGTTCATATCGAGCGAGTCTGTGACCACCAGTCCCTGAAAGCCCATCTCTTCCTGCAGAAGTCCGGTAACAATGCGGCGCGAGGTACTCGCAACCTGCTCAGGGTCTTGCTCCAGGGCGGGCACGGTCACATGCGCGGTCATTACGGCATCCACACCGGCGCGTATGGCGGCGCGGAACGGCGGTAGTTCCACCGCTGCGAGACGTGCCTGGTCACCATCCACGGATGCGAACCCCAGGTGGGTATCCGTGGATGTGTCGCCATGTCCGGGAAAATGTTTCGCCGTGGTCAGCATGCCTCCCTGGTGGGCGCCGCGAATATAGGCAGCAACCATTTCGGAGACTTGGTTCGGGTCTTCTCCGAAAGAGCGAGTGTTGATGATTGGATTGCGCGGGTTGGAATTGACATCGGCGTTGGGAAACCAGTTCCAATGAATGCCAATGGCACGGGATTCTTCCGCCACAATGCGTCCGAAGGCTTCTGCATGAGCTACATTGCCCGCTGCCCCGAACGCCATGGGGTAAGGGAACGCAGTCGCGCCGGTAATGCGCATGGTCAGCCCATACTCAAAGTCCGCGCCGAAGAGCAGCGGCAACTCCGACTCACGCTGCAACTGGTTGGTGAGCATGGCGGCTTCATAGGGCATGGACTTTTGCAGGAAGCCGGAGTCCACCGGAACGGTGAGTCCAATCGCGCCGATGTGATATTTGCGAATGATGTCGCGCAGCCGCAGATATTCAGCGCCCTCCGCGTTCAGGAACTGAGCACGCCCCAGCACCACGAACATCTGCCCGATTTTTTGTTCCAAGGTCAGCTTGGCGAGGGTCTTTTGCGCCCAGGCGTCGCCCTGCGAATCAAGCTGAACTGCCCCGGGAACATACCTTTGGCCGTCGGCGCCCGCCCACACCAGCGACACCGCAACAATCAGGCCCAGCAACACGCGAAACTTCATAAGCGGCCAGCCTAGCAGAGAAGGATTCGAGATAGAAGATTCCATGCACCAGAATCGCCCTGTCCAAAGGTAACGATCAGGAGTCGTGCGCGCGCGCGTTCTGGGGATAGAGTGCGTCTTGAACGAGAGAGGCTGCTGCCGACTGGATCTGCGGATCGCCGCCAAAGCCAGCCAGCCAGCTCACGTCCGGCTCGCGACGAAACCAGGTCATTTGCCGCTTGGCGTAGTTGCGATGCGACTGCTGCACGGCTGCTATGGCTTGTTCGCGGGATAGTTCTCCTCGAATGTACTGCGCAGCCTGCCGGTAGCCGAGCGAGGAGAGCGCCCACGCTTGCGGATAGCGTCGCATAAGGTCTGCCGTCTCCTCGATCAAACCTTCATCGAACATGCGAACAGCCCGCGCATTCAGTTTTTCGTAGAGCAAGGAGCGCGGAGGGTCCAATCCGATCTTGAGGACGCGAAATCCCCGCAAAGGATCGCGCCCGCTCTCCCACAGTCGCGTCATGGGCTGCCGTGCCCCCAGGCAAACCTCAATGGCACGGATCAGTTTGGGAGCATCGTTGGCGTGAATGCTCGCTGCTGCCGCGGCATCCAGCCTATGCAGCAGCCGGTGAAGGTACGCTGATCCACGCTGCTGCTGGCGCTGACGCAAGCGGCCACGCATCTGCTCCGAACGTTGCGGGCCGGGGAACAACCCTTCGAGCAGTGCTCGTAGATAAAGGCCAGTGCCGCCAGTCACGATTGGAAGAGTTCCTCGCTGCCGGACTTCGCCAAGCACCTCGCGCGCTCGCCGGGCGTACTCTCCGGCGGTCATGTGTTCGCCGGGATCGAGGATATCGAACAGGTGATGCGGAACGCGGGCACGCTGCTCTGGCGCAGGCTTGGCAACACCGATGACGAACTCGCGATAGACGGCAACGGAATCGCAGTTCACAATCTCGCCGCCGAACCGCGTCGCCATCGCCAGCGAGAGTTCGGTTTTCCCGCTGCCGGTAGGACCAAGAATGACCAGCAGCAATGGTTCCGGTGAGGGTGCACTTCCACCTGCGAGTCCGGTCAAAGGCATTAGCGCGCGCTCCAGGTGATGTTTCCACCCCAGCGCAACAGCAGCATCATTGCCAGCAAGACCGCAATCACCAGCAAACCAACGGTCTCAATGGAAGCGGCTCTGGAACTGCGCTTGGCACGTTCTTCGTCGGACAGTTTTTCCGGCACGCCAGAATTCTACCTGCAATCGCGAACCGGCCACGAACTCCGGACAGGACATTGGCTGAAGAAGTGTAGTGATTTATCATGCGCGCAGGCTTGCGTGGGCAGTTCGCGGGGGCAGTTGCGCGGAAAGCCGCGTCTCGATGCCTGCAAGTCCTGGTGATGTTCTGTTTGAGGAACTGCTGGCGCAACGCATGGGGCTAAGACTCGGAAAATTTCTTCTCATTGCCGCGGGAATGGTCCTGCTCGGCGCTCCGGTGGCATTGGGGCAGAACCAGCGTGTTCGCGACACCAACGCGAACGGCTGGTACATGTTTTTCGGTGACCACCGGCATTCAGACAAGTGGGGAACGCACACTGAGTTCCAGTTGCGCAGGTTCAATGTCATCACAGACCCGCAGCAGGCTATGGTTCGCATGGGCGGAAATTACTACCTGAGTGACGGCGCTATGGTAACGCTGGGATATGCATTCATCGAAACCTACCCGTATGGTGACTTCCCGGCTGCGGACTCGTTCCCTGAGCAGCGGATCTACCAGCAACTGCAATTGCAGGGAAAGGTCTCGTCGGTTGCCCTCACGCATCGCTATCGCCTGGAGCAGCGCTGGGTAAAGTTTGCGAACACTCCTAACTATTCCTACTTGAACCGCGCTCGCTACATGTTGCGCGGCGTAGTGCCTTTCCGCGGCAACTCGGTGGATCCTGGCGAGCCCTACCTTGCGCTTTCCGATGAAATCTTTATTGGCTTTGGCAACAATGTTCCTAACATCTTCGACCAGAACCGTGCTTATGCCGCGGTGGGATACAAGATTAACCGCGAGGGGGCCCTGGAAATCGGCTACCTGCACCAGCTTGTGCAGCAGCGCAACCTGCGGGTGTTCGAGCACAATCACACACTTCAGATTGGCTTGACCTACAATTTTGATTTCAGGAAGTAGGAAGTTTCACGAACATTATGCGAATTCTGGCAGTCATTCCGGCCCGCATCGGCTCCACGCGTATGGCGCGCAAGCCGCTGCGGGAGATTGCCGGAGTGCCGCTGATCGTTCGCGTGTATGAAGCGGTCAGGTCCTCACGGCTGCTGGCGCCAGAAGACGTCCTGGTGGCTACCGACAGTCAGGAGATCCTCGACCAGTGCTCCGCGCGGGGATACCACGCGCGCATGACCTCCGCCGAGCACCGCAGCGGTACCGAGCGTGTGCATGAGATCGCGCAGTCGGTTCCAGCGGATGTGTACCTCAACATTCAGGGAGATGAACCGCTTACTCGCGCCGAACACATCACTGGATTGATCGATGTTATGCAGGATTCCGCTGTGCAAGTGGGGACGCTGAAGACTCCATGCGGAGCCGAGGACGTTCTCAATCCGAACGCCGTCAAGGTGGTCACG
>JBFXAV010000384.1:0-3799 GCA_050183935.1 Candidatus Korobacteraceae bacterium
CGTCACCGGTACTGCCAGGAGCACCACGCCAGACTCGCGCCAACCCAGTGCCAGCGCAACCAGCAGCGCTACCGAGAGCGTCGCCAGCAACAGATGCTCCAGTAGCTCATCGGATTTGTCGCGCGCCGTTGCGCCATAGTTGCGGGTCAAGGTAGTGTTCAGGTCCGCCGGCAGCAGGTATCCCCGTAACTGTTCGACCTTCTGCTCAACAGCCTCCGCAATCTGCGTCGCATTGGCGCCCTTACGCTTTGCCAAGGTAAGGGTCACCGCCGGGAACTCCCCGCGCGCAGCATTGCCACCGCCGGCCGCTGTGGCGAACAAAACGTAGGTATCCGGTTCTGCGGGTCCATCGAGGATCTCAGCTACGTCCCCCAAAAAAATAGGACGGCCCGCGCGCACCGCAACCACTACACGCGCGAGTTCCGTAGCACTGCCCAGGAACCGCCCTGCTTCGACCTGGAACTGTTCGTTCCGGTTGCCGAAGCTACCGGAAGCTGCGCGGTTGTTTGCATGCTGGAGCCGGTCGACAACCTCTGCGGGTGTGAGGGCGTATCCCGCAAGCCGGTTCGGATTGAGCACAACCCGTACCTGACGTGGCTCGCCGCCGATGATCTGGACTTCAGAGATGTCATCCATCTCCTTCAAGGACAACTGGAGCTCGGCTGCAATCTGCCGCAGGCGATAGCCCTCGTAGCCTTTGCCCCACAGAGTCAGCGCGAGGATGGGTACATCGTTAATCGAGCGCGCTTTTACGATTGGCTGCGAAACACCCGGAGGGATGCGGTCTAGATTCGCGTAGAGCTTGTTATACGTCTGCACAATCGCGTCTTCTTCCGGCGTGCCTACATAAAAGCGCACGATGAGCATGCTCAAAGCCGGATGGGAGTTCGAGTACACGTATTCCACGCCTGGAATTTCGCGAATCAATTGCTCCATAGGAATGGTGACGCGTTGTTCGACCTCCTCGGCGGAGGCCCCCGGCATCTGCACCATCACGTCGAGCATGGGGACTACGATTTGCGGTTCTTCCTCGCGCGGCGTCTGCCAGATGCTGAATGCACCCAGCAACAGCGCTGCCCCAATGAATAGCGGAGTAAGTTTTGATTCGGCAAAGGCTGCCGCTATCCTGCCCGCAATTCCGAGTTGCGGAATGTCGGCCATCACTTTGCCTCGATCTTGCGTGCACCCAGCTCGCGTCCGGCAACATCGGCTACAAGGCGCTCACCGGCCTCCAAGCCGGTCAGCACCTCAACTCCGCTGGCGGAGGCATCGCCTAATGTCACGAATCGTAAGCTGGCGACCTGATCCGCTCCGATCACGTACACTCCTCGCAATTGCCCTCGTCGCACGACGGCGGACATCGGAATTATCAAAGTCTTGCGTTCGCCACGAACGATACGAGCAGTTCCAAATTGTCCCGATTGCAATCCCGGCTCCAAAGGCAGATCGATCTTTGCCAGGAATGTGCGGCTGGCCGCGTCGGCTGCAGGAACAAGTTGCGCCACTTTCGCGGTTAGGTCCTTATTCCCGAGCGCATCGATTGTTACACTGCAGGAATCTCCAACACGAACGGCGCTCGAATGGGATTCGTTGACGTGTGCTTCCAGGCGGAATCGGGAAGGGTTCTCCACCACGAGCAGCGGAGTTCCTGGAGATGCGAGCGTTCCGGGATCGGCAAGGCGGGCTGTGACCACTCCATCAAACGGCGCCCGGATCTCCGAGTAACCGAGCCGGACGCGTGCCTGCGCCAGCGTGGCCTCGGCAGCGGTGTGGGACGCGCGGGCCGCATCGCGCCGTGCTTCGGTCGATTGCAAGCGGGCCTTGACCTCTTCAAACTCTTGCGGACTGACCGACTTTCTGACGATCAATGCCTGAAAACGCTGAAACGTCGTCCGAGCCAGATCCAGCTCTGAATCTGCTGCCGCCAATTCCCTGGAGGCAGCCTGGACCATTGCGGCTGCACGCTCAACTTCCGCCTGGGCTGGTGCATTGTCGATCACGGCCAGCACGTCTCCGCGCTTCACGCGGCTTGCTTCGCGCACGTGGATTGCAACAATCGTCCCAACAACCTGGCTGGAAAGATGGCTGGTTTCGGCTGCGCGCACGGTGCCCACTACTTCGATGTAGTCCGGCACTACGGCAGGCTCGGCGACCATGACTACGACGTCGCGGACGGTTTCCGGAGCCGCTGTCGGAGCGTGGTTCTCTCCGCCGCATCCTGCGCCCAGTGCCAGCAGGAGCACGGCGCTACAAAATAGCCGGCATTTTTCCTTTGTCGTCATCGCTTTTACGGCCTCGGCTTCGAGCTTAGGGTTCCGCTAGCCAGTTCCAACCGCGCACTGCTCGTGTGCGCGCGGTACACGGCATCCCAATAGTCGGTTTGCGCCCGGTCGGCGGCCTCTTCGGCGCGAAGCAGCTCAGTCAGGGTTGTCAAACCGCTTTCGTAGCGGTCCTGGTGAATACGCAGGCTTTCTCTCGCCTCTGCAATTGCTGTGCGCGAGATCTCCACCTGCTGCCTGGCAGTATCGAGATCGTAGTAGGCCCGTCGAACCTGGAGGCGTATGCTGTCCTGCACACCAACGGCGGCGGCCGTGGCCTGATCAGCGGATGCCCGAATGCGGGCCAGGCGTGCGCGCCGCGATCCTCCATCGAACAGATCGATCTGGACCTCTACTCCTGCAGTCCAGTTGTTTCCGCCGTTCCAGCTCAACGAGGGACTATTGGTTTGCCACGAGCCGAAAGCGTTTACTTTCGGACCGAACGCGGACTTCGCCATGGTGATGCCGGTTTGCTGCGCGGTGAGTTCCGTTCGCGCCTGCTTCAGTTCGGGCCGGTTCTCCAGCGCGCTCTGTTCGAGTTCCTGCAAAGACCCGGCAAACGAATGCGCTTCCTCAAGGGCTTCGGCGGGACGCAGCTGTTCCTCCGGAGACAGGCCCAATGCCAGCGCCAGGGCGGCCTCAGCCACCGCAAGGTCGTTGCGAGCTTGCACCAGGTCCTGCCGGCGCACTGCGGTCGCGGTACGCGCGCTTAAGAGATCGGACTCGACTCTCATTCCTGTTTCCACCATGGCACTGCTGCGCTCTTGAACCGACTCCGCAGTCTTGAGTGACGCCTCCGCCAACTCGACCTTCTTTGCCGCCAGCAAGAGTGCGTAATAAGCCTCTGTTACGCGGTAGACGACCTCCTGGTCCGCTCGCTCGAGTGCGTGCCCTGCGGACTGCTCCGCTAGTCGGGCCAGCCGTACCTGTCGCAGGTTTTGGAAGGAGTCGAAGATCGTCCACTGGGCGCTGAAGCGTGAACTGAAATCTCCGATGGGAACGGGCCGGTTTAGCCGGTTCAATGCAAAGTCTGCCATTGTGAATCGCTGCTGCCGTAGTCGCGCACCGAAAACAAACACCGGATCGTTGCTTCGCGTGCCGCTTTGGCTGAACGCGAGCCGCGGAAACAGCGTGGCGCGGCTCTCGCGCACAGCCGCTGCTGCCACCAGCCGGGCAGCATACGCCTGCCGGTGAGCCGGGTTCTTTTCGAGGGCCATGGCGACGGCATCGCTGAGTGTGATCGGTGTTTGTGCCCTGAGCGTGGCGGGAATGGTTACGCCGAAAATAGCTGTTACCAGGAGCCAAACGATGCGTGCAGAAGCGGGTTTGCGCATGAAAGAAGGTACCCTACGGCAGCGTTTCAGGCCAAAACTTACGAAGGGGCCCATCATGGTGGCACGCAGCATACACGTGCAGAGTACGCGCCGAACCCGGAAAACGTTGTGATCAGGGTCACAACAGTAGAGAATTGAAATACAGCA
>JBFXAV010000385.1:0-3794 GCA_050183935.1 Candidatus Korobacteraceae bacterium
AGTCAGGGGAAAACAGTGGACGTGAAATGCACTCGCTCACCGTAGCTGAAACTCTGGAGCACCTGAACGCCGTCGCCGCCGAGTACGGCCAGCCTGCTGTCTAGGATTCACAGACGGCAGCGAGACTCGCCTACCGGCGTTCGGAATCGCCCGCTGACTCCACATACTTCCGTGGTACCCGGCTTCCAATCGAGCACAGGATGTCGTGCGTAATCGTCCCTGCCGCGCGCGCATGATCCAGCGCGCTGATCATGCATTTGCCGTCCGAGCCTAGCAACGTGACCTCATCGCCAACGTTGGCGCCTTCAATCAGCGTCACGTCCGCTAACGCCAGGTCCATGGAAATGCGCCCTGCCAGCGGTGCGCAGTGCCCTCGCACGATCACCTGGCCATTGTTGGAGAGCCGCCGGTCGAGCCCGTCCGCATAACCCACCGGCAAAACTGCCAGCTTCGACGGAACCTTGGTTACATAGGTCCCGTGGTATCCCACCGGCTGTCCCGCCGGAACTTCCTTCAGCGAGACGATCCGCGTCTTCCACGACAGCACTGGCTTCAAATCCAGGTCGCCAAGCTGCGGATGCCCCACGGGCCGCACATATCCATGCAGCGCGATTCCCGGGCGCACCATGTCCCGCCACAGCCCCGGCCGCGCCGCCACGCACGCGCTGTTCGCCAGGTGTACATACCTTGGCCGGAAACCATGCTCGCCGGCGCACTTCTCAAACTCCGCGAAGCGCGCCACCTGCTGCTCCGTGGTGTCCCGCTGCAACTGGTCGGCCGATGAAAGATGCGTAAACAGTCCTTCCATCGCGATCTGCGGAGCTGCCTTGAGCCTGCGGAGGAACAGACCTGTGTAGATCTCCGGAACCCCCAGCCGCGCCATCCCGGTATCGACCTTCACGTGTACCGGGAAGGGAGCTTGAGCCTCCGGGCCACGCGTGAGCACCGTCTCCAGTGCCCCGATCTGCCACCAGTCCCACACCGCCGGAGTCAGCCGCTGCCGGACAATCTCCTCCTGGTCGCCGCGCCAGAACCCAGTCATCAGCAGGATGCGTGCTCCTACGCCCGCCTCCCGCAATCGCACGCCTTCCTCGGTGGTGGTCACGCCGATCCAGTCGGCGCCCACGCTTTCCAGCGCGCGTGCGCACTCCACGACTCCGTGCCCATAGGCATCGGCCTTCAGCACCGCGCAAACGGTGACTGTATCGCCAACTCGCTGGCGAATCGCTTCGTAGTTATGCCGCAGCGCGGGAAGGGAAATTTCAACCCAGGTGGGACGCATCTGAAACCTTGGTATCGATTATAGAATCAGATTCGGCTCCGCAACATTGTGCGCTCTGGTGCGCAGAATGGCGCCGATAGGACCGCGTGGGTGGCTTCTTGATAATAGATACCAGGGACGAACGGAATCGGCCCGCGTTTGTACGACTTCAACGTCTAGACCGAGAACTCTGGACCGAAAAAAGAAGGGTACTGAGAAGCGGTGCATGCGTCGCACGCCGATTTCGCGCGTCGGTTCCCAGTTCGGGGTTGTGGCGCTGGAGCAGTTTCCGGCACTATGCGTATGGCGAAAAAGGAGTGGTTGCTGTCAATGCCATGTTTCCCTCAGACTTCGTCATTCGTAAAGCCTCTGCTGCGAGAGAGAATCCCAGACAAGCAAACTCGTCTGGGGCACTCGCCCGTCGGGCGCGTCGCGGACCATTGCCGCGGGTAGCGGAGGCATAAGAGCTGCCGAAAAAAAGCAGGCGTTGCGGCAGCAAGATCGCACCTGCTAAAGGATGGTTGTTCGGTTGCGAATATGCCGTTTATTTTTGTGAATAGATATAACGACTATTTCAGTATGTGAGGTTTGGGCATTGCGATGAAGCTCTGGAAGAAGGTACTTTTGTTCAACGGGGCGGGTTTAGTGGGCGTTGCTTCTTCGCTGTTCGTTCTTCCCGCTGACACACCATTCGCCATTTGGCTGATAGGTTCGTCAATGGCGTCGGAGAATAAGCCGGGAATCTCCTCCAGGGTGACGACCGTCATCACTGTCACGGTTGGGGTTTACTGGGTTTTGAATATTCTCCTGCACGTTCTATATCGCTAGCAGGCCGGGTGTGGCGCCCGGCCTTCGGCGGGTGGCTGTAGATGCTCAAGACGTTATACGTGTTTCAGAGCGGCCGGTGGCCCACCCTTTCGCCCGGTTCTGGCGAAGGGTGGGCATTTCTCCTTCGTCTTATGTTCGGAGGGCAGACTACTGGATCCAGAATTCCTTCGCCAGGGTTTCAAATCGGGTGAAGGGCTTGAGAAACGCCAGTTGGATGGTATCCGTCGGGCCGTTACGCTGCTTGGCGATCAGCAGCTTGGCTTTGCCTTCAAGATCGGGATTGTCCCGGTCATAAACTTCGGGACGATAGATAAACGCCACCACGTCGGCGTCCTGTTCAATCGATCCCGACTCGCGCAGGTCGCTCAGTTTGGGCTCGGAATCTCTGCCTCCGCGATTCTCCGGGGCACGGCTCAACTGTGATAGTGAAACCACCGGGACTCGCAACTCTTTGGCAATCGCCTTCAGCCCGCGCGAGATCGCGGAAACTTCCTGGGTGCGGTTTTCATACCGCCTGCCGCCCGCGCCCGCAGCCGACATCAATTGCAGGTAGTCCACCACGATCAGGTCGAGGCCACCCTGGGAGTGCTGCAAGCGGCGCGCCTTGGCCCGCATCTCAGTCAGGGAGATGCCCGGCGTGTCATCGATAAAGATCGGAGCTTCCGCCAAATCTCCCAGCGCAGACACCAGCTTGCGCCGGTCTTCTGCGTACAGCGACCCTGTGCGCAGGCGGTGCGAATCCACATGCGCGTGCGAGCACAGCATGCGCAGCAGCAGCGACTCACGCGACATTTCCAGCGAAAAGATGCCGACCACTTTACGGTCGCGGATGCCCACGTTCTCCGCAATGTTCATCGCGAATGCCGTTTTACCCATGGAGGGCCGGGCCGCGATAATAATCAGGTCCGACTTCTGCAAGCCGCTGGTCAGGTTGTCGAGATCAGAAAAATGCGTCTCCAGTCCGGTGATGCGCTGCCCGCGTTCGTACAGGGCATCAATGGAGCCGAACGACTCCTTCACAATCTCCGGGATGCCGGCAAAGCCGCTTCCAAAGCGCTTGTCGGAAAGCTGGAAAATATCCGTCGCCAGGCTGGAGAGGACGTCGCCAGCCTGTTCCGACTGGTCCATGGCCCGCCCAATCGCGGCGTTGGCGGTGAAGATTACGCCACGCAGGATGGCCTTGTCCTTCACGATCCGCACGTAGCTTTCAATATTCGGCCGGTGCGGCAGTCCGTCGGTGAGCGAGGAGATATAGGCTACGCCACCCACTGACTCTACTTCCTTGTTGCGGGCCAGCTCGTCGGTGAGCGTAATCAGGTCGATAGGACGGTTGGATTCTCCCAGGTCGAGCATCCGCCGGAAAATTCTGCGGTGAGCATCCAGAAAAAAATCATCCGACTGCAGTGACTCCGCCGCCTGGTTGTAAGCGAAATTATCCAGCAGAATCGCGCCCAGAATTGAGCGCTCCGCATCCAGGCTTGAAGGAAGTCCGCGGTCGAGGCTGTATTCAGTCGTGGCCAAGGTGTACCGTCAATGCATTTTCTTCAGCGAGGCTGGCGAACCGTTAGGAAATTGGCTCAGAGCTGGAAGCATCATTATAGCGAAATAAAATCGAAAGCCCACTCCCAGAACAGAATCGCGGCTCATGCCAGCCACATGAGCCGCGTCTGTTTTCAGCGGATGTCACGGTATAACCCGCCAATCA
>JBFXAV010000386.1:0-3790 GCA_050183935.1 Candidatus Korobacteraceae bacterium
CGTCCCTTGGGCTATGGTACCAGCACAGCGACGGCGCGTACGGGAGCTCCCGTGGTATTCACCCATTTTACGGGGAACAAACTGAGAGTGAACCCGGTCGATGGCAGCTGATCCAGATTGCTCAGATTTTCCAAATGGTAATACTCATGCCGCAGCATGACCCGATGCGCTTCCCAAAACTGCTTGCGCTCGAACATGGCCCACACGGGAGGATCAAAGGTGGGAGCATCGATTCCCATCATCTTGATTCCCTGCTCAATCAGCCACTCCGTAGCCTCGCCAGTCATGCCCACATGATCGCTAAGATAGCGTTCACTGTCCTGAAGTTTTCCGGCTCCGGTGTGAACCAGCACAATATCGAGAGGCTTGAGTGTGTACGAAATACGACCGAGCGCGGCCTTGAGATCATCGACGGTAATACCGGCTCCGACGGGCAAATGGCGAAAATCAAGACAGACACCATCGCCGTAGCAATATTCCAGGGGAATGCCTTCTGGGCCGGGGGCATCGTCACGCATGTGCCGCATGGCATCCATGTGCGTACCGATATGATCTCCGATGAGAATACGATAATGAGCAGTGAGCCAGTCGACTCCGTGCTGGGTTGCGCCAATGCGCTCGGCAAACTCCTGCCAGCTTTCGCACATGGTCAGGGATGGGCGCACCACACGAGGGAACGTCACCATCTCGTTATGTACTGGCATGCTTAGATCGATCAACCTTCGACTCACGGATCAGTCCCCTTTGGATCGCGAAGCAAAATTCCCGTGACGGGCTATTGAGTGGCGGTGACGCCACCATCAAGATAAAGTGTTTGACCGGTGACAAAGTCCGACGCGGGAGAGACGAAATAGAGCACGGCCCCAACAATGTCCTGCGGTTCGGCGATGCGGCCCAGTGGGATTCTGCCCACCAGGTTTGCATAGAACTCCGGGTCTTCGAGCCAGCGAGCTACCTGCTGGGTACGGACAAAGGTGGGCGCAAGCAGGTTGACGTTGATTTTGTGCTCGGCCCATTCTGCAGCGAGTTGTTTACAAAGAATCGACATCCCGCCCTTAGCGGCACAGTAGGCGGCAAATCCCCGACCGCGTAGCGCCAGCAAACTGCGGACGGAACCAAAGTGGATTTGCTTGCCACCAGTGCCCTGCCGAATCATCTGCCGGGCTGCTGCCTGCGCTTGAAACATCATGCCCTTCAAATTGGCGCTGATCACATGATCGAAATTAGCCTCGGTAACGTCCTCGGCTTTTTCCTCTCGCTGTAACCCGACCGTATTTACCAGGATGTCCACCTGACCGAAATGGCCCGCAACGTCGGCAACCAGCTTTTCGGTTTCCGCTACAGAGAATGCATCGAACGCAGTGGCAAATGCCTCATAGCCCTCGGCCCGAAGAGATTCAGCCGACGCAGCAGCCTTTTCGGCATTGTGACCCGCAATGGCTACTTTGGCTCCCATTGCCGCCAGGGCACGACTCACGGGAGCGCCGATTCCGCCGTATCCCCCCGTGACTAGAGCAACCTTGTTGTCCAGCCGGAACAGCTCCTGGATGGATCCCTTCTCCTGCACTACTGAGCCGTTTCGCACTCGGATGTCCTCGCGTCTGAATTTCCTCCGACGGCAGGGATGGCCCTCAAAGAGAGCTATACCCGCCGCTTAATATTAGGAGGTGTTTGCAGTTTACCCGCAATTAACCGCTAAATACGCGTCCAGACGATAATCGATTATCGCTATGAGGGTACCATTTCTTGTAGGACTGTCAAGCTTCTTAGCGTCATATCGGATAAACTTCTTCATTACATTGCCAACTCAACGTTAGTCCCTTCAAGAAAGTTCTGGTCACGTAGCCTATACTTGGGCTCGCGTTGCGCAGGTGAAACTCGATGAACGAAGAAAAAAAGCGCCCAGCACGGCCGATTGGGCGCCGTATTTTACGTGAGGAAATTCGCGAGATCCTGATGGAAGACATCCTCCGGGGGAACATTCAACCCGGCGAGAGGATCGTTGAAACTCGCCTTGCGCGCGAGTTCGGGGTGAGTCAGGCTCCGGTGCGAGAGGCATTGCGCGATCTGGAACTGCTCGGGTTTGTAGTCACGTCAGCTTTCCGTGGCACCACGGTGCGACAGGTACCACCCGAAGAACGAGCCGAAATCTATCCGATCCGTGCTGCACTGGAGGGCGTGGCGGCACGCTCTGCGGCAACACGTCTGGATGAGGCCGGATTGAAGCACCTGGGAAAGCTCATCGACCAGATGCGCGAGGCCGCCGCGAACAATGACCGGCAGGCGCAGATCGACGCTGACATTGCATTTCACCTGTATATCGTGGAAGCCTCAGGGAACCGCCTGTTAAAGCAATTTTGGGAAGCTATGCGGCTCCCCATGACTACTTTCGTCACCGTGACGTTCAGTCACTGGCCGCTGGCGGTGCTGGCGGAGCGGCACGTCGCCGTGCTGGATGCCCTGCGCTCCCATGATCCCGCAACGGCGGAGGCTGCTATGCGTGCCCACCTTGAGGAATTGGCTGACCACAACTTCACGGGTGACACCAAGGCAGTGCATACTTCCAAGTAGTCATGACATTGCCGATTTTAGGCGTTCCCTCCAAAACTTCTATGTTGCGTGCCGACGCGGTATCGACACCAGCGACGACAATTCGACACCTTCGACAGTTTGCACCGAGCTTTCGCTAAGACCGGTACTGCGAAATCAACTGCTTACGATGACCTCTCAGGCGCCAAATTGTGGCCAGCGAGTTGCACTGCTCATGGCCAATCATGTTGAAGATCACTACTGTCGAAACTCCCGGGGAGTGCTTGCTGGTAGTTTCGGGAAAAGTAGCCGAGCCCTGGCTGCCTGAACTGAAAAAAGCGTGGGAAAGCGCGCGCAGCTCCCTGGGGAACGGACGTCTGGTTCTGGACCTCCGTGACGTCACCACAATTAGTTCAGAGGGCGAAGCAGCCCTTATGCAAATGATGAACGAGGGTGCGCAATTTTTATGCCGCGGAGTCCTGGTTACACACGTGATGGAAAAACTGGCCGGGAAGTGCAAAGCAGAAAACGATTGCACTAGGAGGACACATTGAGTCCGCAGGCACAGAGGATGTCGGAGTACGTACTACCGGAAGAGTTTTGCCGGCTTTTTGAACAGGAGATGAATTCACTCTTTCGTCTGGCTCTACTGACGACCGGCAAGGAGCAGAAAGCGGAAGAAGTGTTTGCCGCCGGTCTGGAACTTTGCCTGAACGGCGGCAGAGTGTTCCGGGAATGGGCGCACCGGTGGGCTCGCCGGGCCGTAATAAAAAGTGCCGTCCAGATTCTGCACCCTGCCACCGGACAGCGGAAGGCAGGTACATCCGGGCACAGCGTCCGCTCAGATGTTGCGCTGGATCAGTCAGTTGTTCGTGTGATGGAACTAGATCCGTTCGAGCGCATGGTCTGGATTATGTCGGTTCTGGAGCAATATGCGGATGGAGAGTGCGCCGCGCTTCTGGGCTGCACGCGGGAACAGGTATCCCTGGCGCGGGGCCTAGCATTCCAACAGATTGCGGGGTTGCCTGAGATGCGCACTGGAGTTGCGGTGCTTCCGCCACCGCCCGCCAAGGTAACAACCGTGGAGATAGCAAGCTAATGAACAGGCACTGGGCCAAGAGGCAATTTGCATTCATGAGTTTCTGCTTGGTGTTACTGGCGGGGTGCACCATGGGCCCGAATTACCGGCGCCCCTCGGTCACGCCTCCCGCAACCTTCCGTGGCACGCTGGACGCGTCCACCGACCCGAACTCGATCGCAG
>JBFXAV010000387.1:0-3769 GCA_050183935.1 Candidatus Korobacteraceae bacterium
GTTCTGCGCCACCAATCAGCACTTATTATGGCGGGCGGAGTTTGCACACTCGCTCCCATGGTGAGACTTTCTTTAGCGTGCTCCAGTTGAAGTTTCAACGTAATGGACTGTTCTTGCTGGACGAACCGGAGGCTGCGCTTTCTCCGCAGCGGCAACTTGCATTTCTGATTCTCATCCATGACACATTGCAGCGCTACAAGGATGCGCAGTTCATTATTTCAACGCATTCCCCCGTGCTGCTGGGCTACCCAGAGGCGCAGATTATCTCTTTTGACGATGATCCGGTGCGTGAGATCACCTACGAGGATACTGCTCCGCTACAAATTGTGCGGCGCTTTGTAAACGAGCGGGAAAGCTTTTTGGAGGAGCTATTCACGGATACGCCGTCTTTATTTCAGCCGGAGGAGAAGTAGCTTCAAAAGCTTCTAGAAGATTGGTGGGCCCGGCAGGATTCGAACCTGCAACCAAGCGATTATGAGCCGCCTGCTCTGCCATTGAGCTACGGGCCCCCGCACCGATTGTAACTAAACCGTTGTTTCTGTCTGCCTGAAGACTTTTGGCGCCCGGCAGGTCTCAGAGCCTGCCGCTGCAAGAAAACCATAGCGGTCCACGGCGTTTGCGCGCGCCTTCATCAACTCCTCTTGACAATATACGTTACAACGACTACTATTGGGGCTATGAAAACGCCCGACCTCCGCGAGTCCCAGACCAGGAAACCTTCCCGCAGCCGCGAGGAAGACGTGTTCCTAAGCCTGGTCCGGGCGGCGGAGACGCTACAGCGGGCGGTGGTGGAGCTTCTCAAGACAGCCGATCTTTCTCCCGCGCAATACAACGTACTGCGAATCCTGCGGGGCGCAGGCAAAGAAGGCCTGGCCTGTCAAAAGATCGGCGACCGAATGATCACTCACGATCCCGACATTACCCGGCTGCTCGATCGCCTGGAAAAGCGCGAGTTGATCGTGCGCACGCGGGAGTCCGCCGACCGGCGCGTGATTACCACGCGCATTTCCCCCAAAGGCCTGAAGCTGCTGGAGCCGCTGGATGCTCCCATGGTCGCGCTGCACCGCCGGCAACTGGCGCATATGAACGCCGGGGAGTTGGATTCGCTGGCGCGCCTTTTGGATAAAGCCGAAACGCAAACTTAGAACGTTTTGAAAACTCAGCGCTTTGTGTTTTTGCATCTAAATAGTTGTTTAAACATCTATCGTGTGACGGAGGTTTTTATGGTTCGCAATCTTACAGCTTTGCAGCCCTGGGGCCTGACGGTACTTCGTGCCGCCCTCGGCATTGTCTTCCTGGCCCATGGAAGCCAGAAATTGTTCACTTACGGCATCGATGGCGTCACGGCCGGGATGGCATCGGTTGGCATCCCGTTCCCAGCGGTCTCCGCAGTGCTGGTCACCGGCGTGGAGTTCCTGGGAGGCCTGGCGCTTCTGCTGGGACTTTTCACGCGCGCCGCCGCGATACCGCTGGCGATCACCATGCTGGTGGCGACGCTCCAGGTCCACGCCAAGGGTGGGTTCTTCCTGCCCAATGGCTATGAGTTCACGCTGACGCTGCTGGCTGCGTCTATTGCGCTGGCGCTTACCGGCCCTGGCGCGCTTGCGCTCGACAACCGGATCTTCCGCGAACGCACGGCTGGGAACCCTAAGCAAGTTGCTGCCGCCGCTTGACGGACAGGAGCATTGCCACTGAGACACAGAGAACCCGATGAAAAACCGTGCCGTAGGGTATGGTCTCCGGTTCTCTGTTTCTCTGGGGTGAAGAAATCCGCCTGCCTGCTGGTACTCTGATGGCTGGCAGGAGCCTGGCTCATGGACTGGATTACCGATCCGCAGGCGTGGATTGCGCTTGCGACCCTTACCGCGCTGGAAATTGTTCTCGGCATCGATAACGTTGTTTTCATCTCCATTCTCTGCTCCAAGCTTCCGGCAGGGCAGCAGGAGCGTGCGCGCAAGCTGGGCCTAAGCCTGGCAATGTTCCTGCGAATCGGGCTGCTGTTTTCGCTGGGATGGCTGATGAAGCTTACGACCCCGCTATTCAGCCTGATGCACCATCCGCTCTCTGGACGCGACTTGATCCTGCTGAGCGGCGGGTTGTTCCTCATCGCGAAGAGCACCTTCGAGATTCACGACAAGCTGGAAGGCGAAGAAGGCCATAAATCCACCAAGGTGGCTCCGACGTTTGCCGCCGTCATTGTGCAAATTCTGCTGCTCGACATTGTGTTCTCGCTGGATTCGGTGATTACCGCAATTGGCATGGCTAATCAGCTGGGGGTCATGGTTACCGCCGTAGTTATTGCCGTGGGAGTCATGCTGATTTCCGCAGGGGCGATCTCGAGCTTCGTGGAGCGCCACCCTACGGTCAAGATGCTGGCATTGAGCTTCCTGTTGTTAATTGGAGTACTGCTGGTGGCGGAAGGCTTTGGCCAGCACATTCCGAAGGGTTACGTGTACTTCGCAATGGCTTTCTCGGTCTTCGTAGAAATGCTGAACCTCCGCGCCCGCAAGATACGTAATCCGGTGGTGCTGCACGCGCGCTACAGCGGAGGCCAGCCACAAGCAGAGTAGAAAACGCTCAGCTATACGACACATCTGATCACTTCCCTCGGCGGCTAAAGCCGCAGCGTTTTTGGCTTTTCGCGGACGGCCTGAAAACCGTCCCTTACAAATCGCTACTTGATCAGGGGTTATCCTCACAGAAAATCCCAGCCGTTCGATCTTCGTTTCTTCTCTTTTCTGCGTGATCGCATGCACTCACGCGAGTGCAGATTCGCAGTTCTCACGCCGACAATTTTGTGATCCCATCGGACACCCTGCGCTTCGACCCCACCATCTGAAAGACAAAGTCAGGTCCCTGAAGGATCGTGTCCCATGAATTCCGTAACACAATTTCAGCAAGGAAACGGCGCGACATACAGTCCCCGGTTGCGCGCAATTCAACACTGGGGAGCGCTGCTGGGCGGCGGCGCGCTGGCAGTTTTGGGATTGAGCCGGCGCTCTCGCACAGGAATGGCGATGGCTGCCTGTGGCGGGTTGCTCGCCTATCTCGGGAGCAGGGCTGGCGCTGCGAAAGGGCTGGCCCGCAGCGAGGCGAGCATCGTTGTGAATTGCACCCCCGAAGAGGCGTACAGGCTATGGAGGAATTTCGAGGAACTCCCATTATTCATGCGCCACCTGGATACGGTAACCGACTTGGGAAACGGCCGATCGGCATGGGTGGCACTGGGACCAATGGGAACACAGATTCGCTGGCAGGCGGAGATAGTGGAAGATCGCGCCAATGAGCGCATTGCCTGGCGCTCCCTCACAGGCTCTGATGTGCAGATCGAGGGCGTGGTCGAGTTCCTAAGAGCTGTGGGAGATCGGGGAACGCTGGTCCGTTCGTCGATGCACTACCGTTCTGCTGGCGGCGCACTGGGGAAAGCGGTGTCCAGTGTTTTCGGCAAGGGTCCAAAGTTCCTGGCGCAGCAGGATATGCGCCGTTTTAAGGCATTAATTGAGACGGGAGAGATCCCAACCACGGAGGGCCAGCCCCACGGGCCGCGCAGCACCGCGATTGCGGTTGCTCGCGCGCTCGATCCCGATCAAGCGATTCGGCGCGGCGCGCCGATCAGGGAAGTCCTGAGCGAAAAACGGAGGGTGTCATGAAAGCAGTCTGCTGGACAGGCAAGGAGAAGGTTTCGGTGGAAGAGGTTCCCGATCCGAAGATCCTGAATCGCAGGGACGCCATTGTGCGAATCACCAGCACCTGCATCTGCGGCTCCGAT
>JBFXAV010000388.1:0-3769 GCA_050183935.1 Candidatus Korobacteraceae bacterium
TAGCGTCACCGACCCGCAGGGAAGCGTGATTCCGGGCGCAACAATCACCCTCACTAACAATGCAACCGGCGAGCGCCGTACCGCCAACAGTGGCGCTGACGGAAGTTATCGCTTTGTGAACCTGGTTCCCGGCAACTACAAGCTGGAAATTGAATCGGCGGGCTTCCGGCGCTACACCCGCGATCAGATCGAAGTCAACGTGGACACGATCGTGCGCGTGGACGTCCCGATGCAACTCGGCAACCTTGAACAAACTGTTGAGGTCGTGGGCGAAGTTCCGATCCTGCAAACGGAGAGCGCAGCTGTTGGAAGCGTGGTGGCGAGCCGCCCCGTTCAGGAGCTCCCTCTCAATGGTCGCAACGTCCTGAACCTAGTTACGCTGGCCCCAGGAGTGGTTCCGCAGGGCGGCACCGAAGGCAGCCTGACTGGCAAGAATGTATTTTCAGGAGGCAACTACCAGATTGGCGGTGGTACGGCAAATCAGAGTGCCACCTATTTTGACGGAGTGCCCGTCAACGATGGCTATGGCAACATCGTCGCCCTGATCCCGAGCCCCGACGCAGTCTCTGAGTTCCGCGTGCAGACCAACAGCAATAGCGCCGAGTTCGGCCGATTCACCGGCGGTGTTGTCAACATCGCCTCCCGTTCCGGCAGCAACAACTTTCATGGAAACCTATATGAGTACCACCGCAACAAAGTTCTGAATGCAAATACATTCTTCGGGAATCGCGCCGGACTGGATCGTCCCCCGTTCGTGCAGAACCAGTTTGGCGGCTCGATTGGTGGTCCAATCATTCGCGACAAGCTGTTCTTCTTCGGGAATTATGAAGGGTACCGCAATCGCGAAGGTGTGCTGTTCAGAAGAACCGTGCCCTCTCTGGCAATGTACGGCGGCGATTTTTCGGGAATTTCAACCCCGATATACGATCCCCTGACCCAGTGCGGCGCTTATGGCAATCCTGCGTGTACCCAGGCTCAACTGGACGGCGACGCGCCGCAGCGCCAGCAGTTCCCAGGGAACATCATCCCTGCGAACCGAATCAACCCTGTTGCCCAGCGGTTCCTGGACTTCGGAACCTTCGCATCTCCTACGTCATCGGCGCGGCAGCAAAACTTTGAAGCCAACCGCGCGACTGGCGGCGACAACGACCAGGTCAATGTTCGCGGTGACTACAACATGACCGAAAACAACCGCCTGTTGGTGCGCTACACCCGCTGGAAGTCCGCAAACCTTCCGGTCGATGTGTTCAACAATGGCGCCAGCAACGGCGATCCCTATTCGCCTGAGCGCTTCGTAACAACCCAGGCGGCGGTCGCGGACACCTACACGATCAACCCAACCACCGTGCTTGACGTGCGGCTTGGATTCATGCGCTGGTTCTATGACCGAACCCCTGGACACACAGGAATCGACATTCCCGGGACCTTTGGCTTGCCGCAGTCTCCCTATGGGGAAATTGCTCAACGGAACCAGGTTCCGAACAGCACCCGTGACCCCAGTCTCAATTTCAGTAACATTGGTTACCAGCGGATCGGAACCGGTCTGATCTATGCAGTAGACAACACTTACATCATCACTCCCACACTGACTAAGATCGTTGGGCGGCACACGCTGAAGTTCGGCGGAGAACTTCGCCGCGCTGACATTAACTACTACCAGAACAACAACCCTGGCGGTACATTCACGTTCAACAACCGTCCCACGGCGGCCAACGGCGCCAGCCCTGGAAATACTGGCGATTCCTTCGCATCGTTCCTGCTGGGAATTCCGTCTGGCGGCGTGCTGCAGATTTCGCCATTTACAGCTGGTGGAGCGCGCTACCAGGGTTACTTCGCTAACGACTCTTGGCAGGTGAACCAACGGCTGACGCTCAACCTGGGTGTGCGTTGGGAAATCCCCGGTGTTTACACCGAACGATTTGATCGCCAGGTGAGTTTCAATCCCAACATTCCGAACCCGGCGTTGCAGCAGTTAGGTATTACCAACCCGGTCACCGGTCAGCCGTTCCAAGGAGGATTCGCTTTGGTTAACAGCGAGTTGCATCCCGAGCGCGGCTTGCGTCCTGAGAAGTTCGGGCTGTTTGCCCCCCGCGTTGGCGTTGCCTTTCGGTTGACGGATAGCACGGTGCTTCGCGCTGGAGGCGGCGTCTATTTCGTGCCTTCGACAGTGAACTTTCCTGAAGGTCCGACGCAGGCCGGAATCAGCTATCTGGTCAACAACATTCAGACCAGCGCGGACAACGACGTAACGTATTTTGGGCTAAGTGCCGATCCCAGTACGGCTCCCCTGAGCAATCCGTTTCCGAGCGGGATTAAAAACCCCGCAGGACGAAGCCCGGACTACGAGCTGAGCTTGCTGGGTGGCACCGCGCGGCACCACTATCGGGATGAAAGTTTCCCGGGCTATACCCAGCAGTGGAACCTCGCGCTACAGCACCAGCTGAACAATGGCCTCTCTTTGGAAGCAAGCTACGTTGGTCTGCAGGGTAAACACCTGCAAAGCGGCTTGCAAATGGCTGTGCTTCCGATGGAGCATATCACCCGCGCTGCCAATGATCCTGCATATGCCTCGTATTTGAGGGCGCAAGTGCAGAACCCACTTTCGTCGCTCAATGGTGGCCCGGTGACTGCAGGTCAGTTGGCTACTCAGACCGTCCAGCGCGGCTTGCTGCTGCGGCCATTTGCGCAGTACCAATCAGCGCTGCGTTCGGCATATCTTGGCGGAAACCAATATCACTCTTTGCAGCTGCGAGCCGACAAGCGATTCGGCGCAGGAGCAATGATCAGCGCCAACTACACCTTCTCCAAGAACACCACCAACGCAGAAACCCTGACGACCTGGCTGGAATCACCTCTGGGCGGAACTGGCGGGTATCAGACGCCGAACGACCTTGATCGTGAATGGGCGCTATCGAGCTTCGACTCCCGTCATCGCGCGGTAATCAGCTACGTACTCGATCTGCCCTTTGGCCAGGGAAGCATGTTCCTCAATGGAGCATCTGGTGTTGTGGACAAACTGGTGAGTGGCTGGAGCGTAAATGGCGCCACCACTTTCCAGGCCGGATTCCCGCTGGCGATCAGCGCCACCGGAGCGGGTCAGGGCTGGCCGCTTTTCGGATATGGACTCCGGGCCAACGTCGATCCAAACTGCAACCGCCAGATCGACGGACCGGCTCAGGATCGGCTGGGAATGTGGTTCAACACGAGCTGCTACTCAGTGCCATCGCCGTGGACCTTCGGCAACAATAGCCGTACGGACGCGGTTCTGCGCGGCCACGGTATCAACAACTGGAACATGACCCTGTCGAAGAAGACGAACATCACCGAGCAAGTGGCTCTCACCTTCCGAGCGGAGGCGTTTAACCTCTTCAATCGTGTCCAGTTCGGAAAGCCAAATCAGCAGGCAAACACTGCCGCCCAGAACCAGTTCGGTGTTGTCACCTCGCAGGTCAATCAGCCCCGATTGTTTCAGTTGGCTCTTCGCTTGACGTTTTAGAAAGAGGTGCTCGGGTAAATTCGATTGAAGTCGAACTGGGCCCTATTTTAAAAGTGAGTCGAAAAACGGGTGGACAGGTCCCGAAGGGATCTGTCTGCCCGTTTTTGCCTTTAAAACTGTGTTTTCAATGAAATAGCACTAATTGTACGTAGCAATAGTAGTGCCAAACTGATTTCTGTCCATACCGCGAGCAAATTTTTTCTTGACTTGTTCACTCCCGCAAGATTACGTTGCCTATCGCCACTATGGTGCCACAACCAGTGTGGTCGAAAA
>JBFXAV010000389.1:0-3769 GCA_050183935.1 Candidatus Korobacteraceae bacterium
ATCGCTGGGTATGCTCTGCCCACCGCTTGATGCTGGGGCCATGCTAGGCGTAGGCGGCATCGACGGCATCCCGGCAATCGCCCTAATGGCTTGTATTGCTGCCTCTAATTGTGCCCTACGCGCTTCCAGGTCGGCCAAGACGGCTTCATAGTTGATACTTTCGGTACTCATGTTGGCCTCTGCTTAGGGGTTCGCAAACCCCAGTATTTATGCTATTCTGAAAGCACTGAGGCCGCTAAATGCGGCTCCCAGTGCGGTGTGGGAAGTTTCCTTCCTTCTCGCCCTTTCTAGGGGCGGGTTGGTCTTCTCATACCGAGTTCACCTCCCAGCCGTTGGTCCCGAGTATTTGCTTGGCGGCGAGTCTCGGGCCTTCGGCGTCCTTGATCTACCTCGATATTATCACAGTCTTTACGGGTTAAAACCCCACAGTCTAGATTTCCGTCGCGACTGCCTGTTCCTGCCAGTTTTATTAGGCGAACAATTAGCGAGCTATATAGCATTTTTGTATTGACAGGCCGCTTCTTCTCAAGCATTATGGTCATTATGAACCAGCTAGACAGCATACGGCGGAAGCAGGTCGTGTCGGCTCTCGTGGAAGGCAACTCCATCCGGGCAACTGTCCGCATGACAGGGGTTGCCAAGAACACCGTGGCGAAGCTGCTAAACGATCTAGGCTGCGCCTGCGCTGCCTATCACAACGAACACGTCCGGCATCTCCGCGTGCGGCGAATCCAGTGCGATGAGATATGGAGCTTCGTTGGGGCAAAGGCCAAGAACGTCAGCATAGAAAAGAAGCAGGAAGGATGGGGTGACACTTGGACTTGGATCGCATTAGACGCGGATTCCAAGTTGTGTGTGAGCTACCTAGTGGGCGGGCGCGATGCGGGCTGGGCTTATGAGTTCATGGAAGATGCAGCTAGCCGCATCCGTGGCCGCGTACAGATCACCACAGACGGCCACAAGGCATATTTGCAGGCGGTGGAAGGTGCGTTCGGGATGGATTGTGACTATGCCCAATTGCAGAAGATTTACGGTGCCCCTTCCGGCGACGAAGCCCGCCGCTACTCGCCAGCAGTTTGCATCGGCTGTGACATGAAGGTGGTCAGCGGGAACCCCGATCCGGCGCATGTCAGCACGTCTTATGTCGAGCGCCAGAACCTCACAATGCGAATGTCAATGCGCCGCTTCACGCGCTTAACGAACGGCTTCAGCAAGAAGATCGACAACCACCGCCATGCAGTCGCAATTCACTTTATGCACTACAACTTTTGCCGGGTGCACCAATCGCTGCGAGTGACGCCAGCGATGGAAGCTGGATTGACAGATCACGTATGGGCGCTAGACGAACTGGTTGGACTACTTTCCAGCTTTTCCCTGCCCGTGTCCGGCGAGATAGCCAGCTAGAAAGAGCACCGTGGAGCCTACCAAATCCCTCCCGTAGCTGTTGCCAATAGCGACCAAGTACAGTCCGAATGCCACAATCCCGGCAATTATCACGAGTCCAGCCCATGCCTGGGAGTTCTCGCGCTGCTTCATTGTTTCAAAGGCAGCGCGATTTTTGTCGTCATTATCTTTCAGCATGTGCAGGTATTCACGGACCAAATCAGTGTTCCATACGTGGGCCGGAAGTGCCTGATTGACTTGCGTTACCTGTGAGACTGAATAGGTGCCAACGCCAATGTGGGTCTGTGGGACATTAGGCGGAATTACCTCCGGGGATGCTACTGGCTGCTCGCCAGGTGCTTGCTGTGGCTGAGAAGACACACGTCGCCTCCGAACTGAAATGGCAGCGAATTGTATAACTTCAGCGCCCATATTCAAACTGACCCACTACCCGGGGGAGGGTAAGCGTCCAACTTGCGGCCGTCACATCCCTCGCTGCGCTCGGGATGGCCGCCGCCCTTGGCGTGCGTCGTCCGCTGGCCTACTCGTAACGAAGCGCCTCAATGGGATTCAGGCGTGCCGCCTTGATGGCTGGCAGCATTCCGCTTACCACACCGACCACCATTAAAATGCCAATGGAAATCAGAAGGTTGAGTGGCGAGATCACCAGACGTATATCGGCAGCTTCGCCGTTCTTGGCGATCAGGCTATAGAGCGGGAGGGAGCCTGCAAACCAGGAAACCAGGTAGGCCACCATAATGCCGAGCGCCCCACCGGCGAAGGTGATTGCCAGTGCTTCCGCCAGGAATTGCAGAAGGATGTCCCGGCTGCGCGCGCCTAGTGCTTTGATGATGCCGATTTCCCGAGTTCGCTGTGTAACGGAGACCAGCATGATGTTCATGAGGCCTACCCCGCCAATGCCAAGGGTCAAGGTCCCTATGAAGGCGAGCAGCACTCGGAGACAAAGCGTGATGATCTCCCAGTTGTTGATGTTTTTCATTGCGTTGAAAATGAAAACAGCGCGGCGGTCCGTGGAATTGAACCGGTGAAAATCAGCCAGAGCCGACCGCACGTCATTCTCAAGCTTCATGTACTCGGTTCCCTCGTACTCCATCCAGATTGCGTTCAGGTAGCGTGTATCCGTGAGCACGCTCATGGTGGGAAAGGGAATGTACACGATAGAGTTGATGTTATTGTTGTTCCCCTCCTGCATCTTGGGCTCGAGAATGCCGATTACTTCAAAAGTCATGCCATTGATGCGGATGTCCTCTCCCACTACAGGCCGGCCGGCGAAGAGCTTGACTTTGGCTTCGGAGCCCAGAACCGCTACACGCGCGCGTTGCACTTCCTCTTCCGCATTGTAGAAGCGCCCCGCATCCATCTGGAGCTTGCGAATGTACTGTATGGAAGAATTGAAGCCATTCACGGAGAACTCGTACATACGGTTCTCCCGTTGCACGTTCGCACGGTTTATCGAAACACCGGGCGTAATGTGGCGCACCATGGGCACCAGGTCGCGAATGCGGTCTACGTCTTCCAACGTGAGACGCACGGGCACGCCGGCCTTGGCTCCGCCCGCCTCCAACGAAGTACGCCCCGGGAAGACCCCCATGATCTGGACGCCGAAGTGCGCAAATATGTTGCGGATGGCCTGCGAGAAGCCCTGCCCATAGGCGAGGAGCAAAACCACCGTAGCAATGCCCCAGGCCATTCCGCGGATCGTCAGGAACGTCCGCCTGCGGTTGTGGCGCATGGCCGACCAGGATTGATCCAACAGATCGACGACCATACGGACTTACTCCTGTCTTAGCGCCTCGACCGGCGTGAGCATCGCGGCCTTGCGCGCTGGTTGCAGAGCAGCAAGCACCGCCGCGACCGTCAGCGAGGCGACTGCCAGCGCAGCCGATTCCGGTACGATTTGCGGCGGATCGAAAAAGGGCGGCAGCGTGAGCAGCATGTCGAGCGCGGTGGTGAATCCCCACGCCGCGGCAATGCCAATTCCGCCACTCACAACGGTAAGCAGAACGCCTTCAAGGAAGAAGTGCGTCAGAATGGATCGGTTGGTTGCACCTAAGGCCTTTCGAAGGCCGATTTCGCGGGTGCGTTCGCTGACCGCAACCAGCATGATATTCACAATTCCGATAGCGCCGAGGGCCAGCGTGACCATTCCCACGGCTCCGAGAAACAGGTTCATCACATCAAAAATCTTGCCGATGCTTTCCGCCGTCTGGATGCTATCCCAGCCATTAAACGCTTCCTGGATACGGTAATCGAAGCCATGATTCCGCGCGATGATTCGATGCGCCTGTTCCAATGCTTCTGTGTGGTCTTCTCGCCGGGTGGGCTGGAGATTGATCAGCGTAATGGCTTCCCTTGTAGGAGCAGT
>JBFXAV010000390.1:0-3767 GCA_050183935.1 Candidatus Korobacteraceae bacterium
CGCGCTTCTCCACCATCTCCTTGGTCACTTCGAACTCGCGGACCTTCTTCTGCGTCGGCAGGTGGTACATCAGCTCCAGCATGAGCTCTTCCAGGATCATGCGCAGGCCGCGGGCGCCCACCTTGCGGTTCATGGCTTCGCGGGCAATAGCATGCAGCGCGTCGTCGGTAAATTTTAGCCGCACGTTCTCGAACTCGAATAACCGCTGGTATTGCTTAGTCACAGCGTTGCGCGGACGAGTCAGAATCTCCACCAGCGCCGGTTCATCCAAGTCATCCAGCACGCCAACCACTGGCAGCCTGCCTACGAATTCCGGAATCAGCCCAAACCGGATCAAATCCTGCGGCTCCACCTGCTGAAGCATGGTTGTGTCGCGCCGGTTCGGCTGCGCCTGCTGTTCCGCGGTCTTTTCTTCCTCTGCGCGGAAGCCCATGGCTTTCTTTCCCGCCCGGCGCGCAATCACCTTTTCCAGCCCCACGAATGCTCCGCCACAAATAAACAGGATGTTGGTGGTATCCACCGGGGTGAACTCCTGGTGCGGATGCTTGCGCCCACCCTGCGGCGGCACATTTGCCACAGTACCTTCCAGGATCTTTAACAGCGCCTGCTGCACGCCTTCCCCGGAGACATCCCGCGTGATCGACGGGTTCTCGTCCTTGCGGCCAATCTTATCCACTTCGTCGATGTAGATAATGCCCGTCTGCGCCCGGCCCACATCGCCATCCGCCGCCTGCAGCAGCTTCAGAACAATATTCTCCACGTCCTCGCCCACATAGCCTGCTTCGGTCAGGGTAGTGGCGTCCACGATGGCGAAGGGAACATCCAACATCCGCGCCAGGGTTTGCGCCAGCAGGGTCTTTCCCGTGCCCGTTGGCCCGATCAGCAGGATATTGGACTTGCTCAGCTCCACTTCGCTGTTGCGCTGCCGGTTCATGTGGATGCGCTTGTAGTGGTTGTATACCGCGACCGCCAGCTTCTTCTTGGTCTGGTCCTGTCCAATCACATACTGGTCCAGGAATGTCTTGACTTCATGTGGCTTCGGCAGGTGATCGGGGGCCGCTGCCGCGTGCGCATCGGCACGGTCATCTTCCAGAATGGAGTTACAGACGGCTACGCACTCGTCGCAAATATAAGCTCTGGGATAATCGCTGGGCGACGAGATCAGCTTGGCCACGGCGTCCTGGGACTTATGACAAAATGAGCACCGGAGGACTTCCTCCGTCCCTGACCTTGGTTTCACGTTTAGCTCCTCTGCATCCTCACTGTGTGACGTGCTTGAGCCGCTTTTCCCCGTCGGGATTCCGGGGCTTTCCTGCCCGCAACATCTTAACCCCGTCCGCGCTTAGCGGGGCTGGTAAATGATGTCGTCGATGATTCCGTACTCCTTACTCTGCTCCGCGTTCATAATGAAATCGCGCTCCACATCTTTTTCCACCTTTTCCAGCTGTTGCCCCGTGTGGTGCGCCAAAATTTGATTCAGGATTTCCCGCATCCGGAGAATTTCCCGTGCGTGAATATCGATGTCCGTTGCCTGCCCGGAAAGTCCCCCCATGATGTGGGGCTGGTGGATCAGAATTCGCGAATTCGGCAGCGCGAACCGCTTCTTTGCCGCCCCTGCTGCCAGCAGCACCGCTCCCATGCTCGCTGCTTGCCCAATGCAAATGGTCATCACGTCCGGCTTGATGTACTGCATGGTGTCGTACACGGCCATCCCTGCCGTAATGGAGCCGCCAGGCGAATTGATGTAAAGCTGAATGTCTTTCTCCGGATCCTCCGCCGCCAGAAACAGCATTTGCGCAATGATCAGGTTTGCCACCGTATCGTCAATCGGCGTGCCCAGAAAAATAATGTTGTCACGCAACAGCCTGCTGTAAATGTCATAGGCGCGCTCGCCGCGTCCGGTTTGCTCAATGACCATGGGTACCAGCATGTTGTGGGGTCCTCTCATTCGTCCGTTCTGTTCTTGCCGCCTCATACTTGGCGCGTACATGTCTGGGCTAGGCTGAAAACCGGCGGGGAGGGAAGTCACTGGCGCTGTCCGCTGTCCCTTGCCGCCTTCCTGTACTCGCCATCTCAGGCACTGGCCCGGTGGAGTGAAGGGAATCCAGCATCACGCAGCGTGATCTCTAAAAAAATCTTATCACGATTGTAGCCTCGCCCTTTTGCCGCCGGGTACCCCTGAATCCTCCTCGCGGTGACTTTGGGAACGTTCCCGCCCCGCCGGAATCTGCCTCAGAAATTCTTTGGATGCCGTCGCACTTAAGCGGATCGTTGGTACAGATAGTCCAGGGCCTTGTCATTGCGCAGCCGGGACCGCATTCTCTCCAGCGCTCCTTCACCGCCTAGCCGGGAGCGCACCGCATCCGGAGTCTGCTGCGACTGCTGCGCAATCGCCTGAATTTCCTCGTCGAGCTCCGCCTCTGTAACCTCAATGTTCTCCTTTTCCGCAATTCGCTCCAGCAGCAGCGCCGACTTTACGTCCCGCAATGCCGCCTCCCGCTGCCCGGCGCGCAGCCGATTGAGGTCCATGCGCTTCATGTCCTCGGCCTTCATGCCCTGGGCAGCCAGGGCTCTAAGGCCGCGCTCCAGCCGGACATCTACCTGGTGGTCCACCAGCGAATCCGGTACCTCAAAGGAGTGCTGCTTCAGTAGCTCCTCCATGATCTTTTCCTTGCCTTCGCGCTCTGCCTCACTCTGTTTGCGCTTCTCCAGGTTGCTGCGAAGAATCGAGCGCACTTCCTCCATGCTCTCCACCCCCAGCTCCTTGGCGAAGGCATCATTCATCTCGGGAAGTTCCTTGTTCTTCACGCCCTTGATCTGAACCGTGTACTGGAATCGCTTGCCAGCCAGGCGCTGGTCGGAAAAATCCTCCGGGTAATTCACCTCAAACGATCTTTCCTCACCCGCGGAGGCCCCGCGCAGATTCTCCGTGAACTCCGCCACCGTCGCCTTGCCGCCAATCTCTACCAGGACGTCATCCAGCTCAACCGGCTTAGGCGCTTCTTTTTGTTCCCCGTCGTCCGCTTCTTCTTCTGTCTGGGGAACCTCAACCGGTTTGCCCACCACGGCTGCCTGCGCAAAGTCTCCATCCTGCAGCGGACGTCCCTCCACCGGAGTGTAGCTGGAATGCTGCTCCCGCAACTCGCTAAGCACGTCCTCTACCTCTTGCTCACTCACGTTCGTGTCCGGCTTCTCGATGTGGAGGCCTTCGTACCCGGTCACCTCAATCGGAGGCAGGACGTCAAAGCTCGCCTTAAAGCGCAGTGGCTCTCCCTCGTGCATGTGCAGGTCGGTGACCTGCGGCTGCGAGACGGGAACCAGCCCCAGCTTCTCGGCTTCCTGCCGGAAGTGGCGTGGAATCAAAGCCTCCAGCACTTCGCTGCGAATATCGTCGGAGAAGCGCTGGCGGATGATCGATGCCGGAACCTTCCCGCTGCGGAAACCCGGCAGCTTGGCAAACTTCTGGAACTTTTGCACAACCTTCTCGGTTTCGCGGTTTACGGCTTCGGTAGAAACTTCAACTTGTACTTCGCGTCGGGTGGTCGGATTTGTCTCGGTAGCAGTCACAGGATTCAATCGGATGGTATGAGGTAAGTCACCGCAGGGCAGTTGGTTTGCTCAAGGTGACTTTCTGAATATAAGCGGCTGGGAGCAAAAGGGTCAATTGCAGGAGGAACACCTGGCGCGAGCCTCCAGCTTGGCGCTGATTTTTTCGGACGTAGTTTTTCGGCGTGAAAAAAGAAAAGACGCGGCTCTCCTCCGCGTCT
>JBFXAV010000391.1:0-3748 GCA_050183935.1 Candidatus Korobacteraceae bacterium
GGACATTGCCTTCCGCAACCAGATTATCTCCACTGTCTCGCAGATTCAGAACATCTATTGGGATCTGGTCAATGCCTATGAGGATTTGCGAGTCAAGGAACGCTCCCTTGCGCTGGCAAAGCAACTGTTGGGCGACACGCAGAAGCAAGTAGATATCGGCACGCAGGCGCCAATCGAAGTGGTCCGCTCCGAAAGTGAAGTGGCGCTGCGCAACCAGGAGCTGTTCGTCTCCCAGACTAACCTCCAGTTGCAGCAGTTGCTGATTAAGAACGCTATTACCCGCAACCTCCAGGACGCTATTTTGGCCGAGGCCACCGTCATTCCCACGGATACCATGCTGCTGCCTGCCACTGAGCCGGTGATTCCCACCTCGGACCTGATTGCCGAGGCTCTGAACCATCGCCCGGAGCTGGCGCAGTCCCGTATCGACCTTACCAACCGCGAGATCAACAAACGAGCCGCGCGTAATGCTTTACTGCCCTCGATTGACCTGGTGGCGTCCTACGGTACCGCCGCACTGGCTGGCGTCCCGAACCCACTGGTCAACAGCGGCCTGAACACCACTGGCTATAGTGATGCTGTCAGCACCCTGTTTGGCGGTGATTTCCCCAGCTACTCGGTAGGCTTCCAAGTCAACATTCCAATCCGTAACCGCGCCGCCCAAGCAGATCAGGTGCGTTCGGAACTAGAGTTCCGCCAGGCGGAGATGCGCCTGCAACAACAGCAGAACCAGATTCGCATTGAGGTCCGCAACGCCCAGTATGCCGTGCAGCAGAATCGCGCTCGCGTAGAGGCAGCGCAGGCCGCGGTGCGGCTGGCAAATCAAACTCTCGACGCCGAGCAAAAGAAGTACGCGCTGGGAGCTTCCACCAACTACAACGTGTTGCTGGCGCAGCGCGACTTGTCCGTTGCAGAGTCAAATCAGGTGGTGGCCACCACAGCGTATGAAAAGTCCCGCGTGGAACTGGACCGCGTAACCGGCTCAACCTTAAATACACTCGGGATCGTCATCGCCGAAGCGGAAACCGGACAGGTGCAGAAGACGCCCGTTGCGCCCTATGTCACTCCACGTCCGGCGGACCAGATCCCGTCGCCCACAGCAGCTCCGGCTCCAGCCAATCCGCAGCAATAGGTGGCATGAAACCATAAGAAGCCCGGTCGTATTCGGCCGGGCTTCTTGCGTGCATTCAGTACCTTTCCGAGTGCCCCATGGTTCAAAAACACAAAGCCCTGAAAATTACGAATTACAAATTACAAATTACAAATTTAGAATCCCGGCGTGCCCCTTTCGATCGTTGTCATCACCTTCAATGAGGAAGCCGTCCTAGGGCGCCCGCTTGCCAGCGTGCAGGGCCTGGTGCGCGAACACGGTGGAGAAATCATCGTGGTGGACTCCGGCTCCAGCGACCGTACGCTGGAGATCGCGCGCGGCTATGGTGCACAGGTATTCGTGGAAGAGTGGAAGGGATTCGCCGCCCAGAAGAATTCAGCCATCGCCAAAGCCAAGTGCGACTGGATCCTGAGCCTTGATGCCGACGAAGAGGTCAGCCCCGAACTTTCCGCCTGGATTGGCCGTTTGTTGCGTGGAGAGGTCTCTTCCGCTGCCCAGGTGAATGGCTTCTGGATCGCTCGCCGCAACCACTTTCTAGGCCGCTGGATACGCCACGGTGGTTTCTGGCCTGACCCAAAGCTTCGCCTGTTCCGGCGTGGTCATGGAAGAATTGCCGACCGTCCTGTGCATGAAGTTGTGGAGGTCGAAGGTGCTACGGCGCGCGTAGGGGACGAAGCCGCGTCGCTGATCCACCATTCCTACCCCACGCTTTCCGACTACATCGAGCACATGAACCGCTATTCCTCCCTTGGCGCCAAAATGGCAACTTCGCGAGGCCCGAACGGATTCAGTGTCATGAATATTTTGCTGCGTCCGGCGGCTACTTTCTTCTACAACTACATTTTGCGGCTGGGATTTCTGGATGGACGCGAGGGATTGCTGCTGCATCTGTATCACGCAGCCTATGTTTCCTGGAAGTACGCAAAAGCATGGGAAGCGAGCCGGCAAATGGAAAACTAAGCAAGCGGCGATGTTTCCAACGGCTCGAAAACCTGGGACCCGGCAATTGTGGGTTCCGCTGCGGCAGTTACCCGGGATGGGGCTAAGCGCGAAATCTTGCCGCTGGAGATCAGCTGCAAAACACTGTTAATGGTCTCATGAACCGGCGAAGACGTACGGTGCATCGTTCGGGCTGCTTCAGCAGTGAGTTGGCAGAGTAGAAATCGATTATGGACAGCGTAATTCGCCTGACTTACCAGATTTGAACGCATAAAAAGCCTCCCGAACACCTGTTTCCACGTTGAATTGAGGCGGAAAGTGAATCAGCAGGAACTAGCGTGTCAGGCCGGAAACTGCTCAACCGTCTGAAAAGAACGCGATGGTTCACTATACCATGCGGGCCTCCGCACCGCGTCACGGCAGTACATTGAATCGGGTCTGGTACTATGACCATCCAATTTAAAAGGTAATCGGGGAGACGGGCCGCTGAATCCCAGGAAGCCATTAATTGCGAGCCGAGGAGTTTGTGGAATTCCTGCACTTGGCGAGTGCGTGCCAGTGCGCTTTCCCGTTATTCACGCTCTATTGATCTGTTGTCAACGCATCGCGGTGCAGAATGTCTTTTATGGCAACAAAGGTTGAAGTGGCCGGAATCGATGCGTATTTTCGACGGCGTCTTATGCCTGTCGAGGGCGCTATTCCGCGCCTGGCTGGCATTGAGATGTACGGCAACTCCATTCCCGCCGAGAGTGTGGGCGGCGATCTGTTTGAATACCTGAACTTCCAGCAGCGCTACAACATCGATGCGCGCATTGCTATTGCTCTGCGCCTGGCGGACGAATATCTGCAACCGCTTCCTCCGGGGGCGGCGCCACGCAACGAAGTAGATCTGCACGTCCAGTGGCTGCAGTCGCGCCCTGGTTTTGGCGCCCAGGATGCCGCCGAGTACCGCCGCGCCAAGAGCTCCGAGCAGCTTCGCATTGCCGAAAACTTGCAGGAACTGCACACCACCGCCGGAGTGCTGCTGGTCGATGCCCAGGGTCACGGGCTCATTGCCGCCAAGATCGCTTCCACCGTGCACGATACCTTCCATGCCTTCATGCTCTCCGAGCTGGATCACAAGGGGAAGGCGACCACTGATTTCTGCGAGAAGGTAAATCTCCGCCTGGCGCAATCGGTCACCGCACGAAACGCCCTTGGCAGGACCACCGAGAGCACCTCGCGTGAGATTGCGACAATGCTTTACGGTGAAGTGCGCCCGCACGGAATGTTCCGTTTTGTCAATTTCGGCCACCCGCCGCCGCTGGTATTTTCCGAGGAGTACGGCAAGTTCATGGATTTGAATCGCGAAGACATGGTGCAGTTTCCTGCGCTTGGACTCGAGATTCCCGAAGATCATCCCGATCGCAGCAAATACGTTTCCATGACCGTGCGCAAGCGTCAGATGGACGCTTCCGACGTGGCCGACATCACTCTCATGAATCGCGGCGACCTTCTCTTTCTTTGCACGGATGGCGTGTATGACGGGGCCGACGAAGAAGATCGCCTCCAGATCGAGCAGATCATTCGGGACCACAAGGAAGGCTCCGCAAAGGATGTCTGCAACGCCGTTTTGGACTGGGCCTTGGACAAGGACGAACGCCTGCGCAAGGTCGGTTTCGCAGACCGGATTGACGACAAGACGGTGTTCATTATCAA
>JBFXAV010000392.1:0-3729 GCA_050183935.1 Candidatus Korobacteraceae bacterium
GGCACGCTGCTGGCAGCGCGAAGCGGCGGTGAAACTCAATCAACAATTCGCGGCTCTGGGCTCCAGAAGTTTCTCGCGCACGGGCCGGCAACTCGCTCGTTGGGGTCAGCGCTACGGGCTGCACCAGCCGCGCCGATTGCTCGCCTTGCGGCAGGGGCAGCGGAATGTCCGTCTGTGCAAAGGTGGAGGTCAACGCCTGATCGGGGCGCCTGGGGTCTGTATCGTGCTGCGATCCTTGCTCCAGGTGCAGCCGGATACGATTTTCGGACTCACGGAACACGAAGCCCTCTCGTGCCAGCGTGAGCTTGGGATTGCCGGGACGGCTCATGTCCGCGACAAAGATGTTCCGCCACACCGAGCGGCCGCCCTCGGTCGTTACATCCTGGACATAAAGAACATGATTGGCGATGTTTTCGTAGAAGACGCGCGGTTGCACATCGAACGTGGTGTAGCTCTCGCGCAGCCGCTCCTGAAGTTGAACGATGGACGCGGCCGACTTCGGCGCGAGATACACGTTGTTTACCAGTGCCACCAGCCAGGCGGCGACAACAAATAGCGACAACGCACGCACGAACGCGCCGGAGCCCATGCCACTGGTGCGCATCGCCGTAATTTCGCTGTCCGCGGCCAGGCGGCTCAGCCCGATCAGGATTCCGATGAGCACTGCCATGGGCAGTGTCACGGTAATTGCGCCGGGAAGGGTCAGCAGCAGTATCTCCAGGACTGTGCCGAGCGACGCGCTGGCACGGACAATCGTCTCCAGCACCCGGCCCAGATCACGCATGAAGACCACGAAAGTGAAAATCGCAATGCCCAGCAGGGCATGGGAGGTCACCTCGCGCAGGATGTAGCGGGTCAGGATGCGCATGAACTTGCCTTGAGTCTAGCACCGAAGCACGGACATAGTGTTTACGGTACTTCGTCGGTGGGCGGCGCATGAAGGCCGTCGATGCTGCGGGCATTCTTCCTGGCCCGGTAGTCCCGCAAGCCATCAACTCCCTTCTTAACTGCCCAGGCTTCCAGAGTGTCCCGCGGAGCTTCCAGCTTCATGCGCGGCACGCCGAAGCCGCAGGAAGTCTGCACCCGGTCAAGGTCCGCCACCATGAACTGCCGCGTCCCCTGGAACCCGGGGAACAGGGCCGCCATTGGTTCCCATTCGTTGTTGCCACGCGCAATCACTCGCCCCTGCCCGTAGAGCCGCACAATGCGCGGAGGGCCTTCAAAGGCACAGAACATGAAAGTAATGCGCCCGTTCTCCAGCAGGTGAGCCGCGGTCTCATTGCCGCTGCCTGTCAAATCGAGGTAAGCGACGCAGCTAGGGGAGAGCACGCGGAAGGTGTCCAGGCCTTTCGGCGAGAGGTTCACCCGGCCCTCCGCGCCCATCGGCGCGGTGGCAACAAAGAACACTGGTTGCGCCAACAGAAATGCCTGCAACTCGGGAGTGATGTTGTCGAGTGCTGTGCCCATGAAGTCTCCCCTGGTTCCCCGAAGTAACCGCCTGGCTTCCAGTACCAGCGGTTTGCCCACTTTCTCAGGGTACAATCCCACGAACCTACGACCAAGCCCGGCAGGGGGACAATGCCCCAAATCCGTGTGGTTTTCCTGTGGCACATGCACCAGCCTTTCTACAAGGACCTGGGCAGCGGCGAGTACCGCTTGCCCTGGGTGCGGATGCACGCCCTGAAGGACTACTACGGCATGGTCAAGCTCCTGGATGAGTTCCCCGGAGTCCACCAGACGTTTAACCTGGTCCCCTCACTCGTCGCGCAGATTCAGGATTACGTTGCGGGCACGGCGCGCGATCCGCTGCTCGAACTTGTCTCCAGGCCTGCGCAAGACCTCTCGCGACCGGAACGGCTGCTCGCCCTCGACTACCTCTTTCTAGCCAATTCCGCGCACCTCATTGGCCGCTACCCGCGTTACCAGGAACTGCACGAGCGCCTTCGTGGCAGCGGAACTTCTGCCCAGGCACTCTCTTTCTTTACAAATGAAGATTTCGCGGACCTGCAGGTACTCTCGCAGCTTGCCTGGTTTGATGAGTTCTTCCTCGCGGATCCGGACATTGCCGCGCTCATCAGCAAAGGCCGCAACTTCGATTCGGGCGACCAGCGCCTGATGCTCGAAAAACAGCGCGAAATCCTTGCTTCCGTACTGCCGGCCTACGCGGAAGCGGCGGGGCGCGGCGCGATTGAGATTTCCACCTCGCCTTACTATCACCCGATTCTGCCGCTGCTCTGCGATACGGACGTGGGGGCGGTTTCCAGTCCAGGGTTGCCGCTGCCGCAGTCCCGCTTTCGCCATCCTGAAGACGCCCGCGAGCAGTTGCGCCGTGGACTGAATGCAGCCGAACAGACTTTCCGAGTGCGTCCGCAGGGAGTGTGGCCATCGGAAGGCAGCGTCTCCGAAGAAGTTTTCGCAATCGCCCACAGCCTCGGCGTGCAGTGGATGGCCAGTGACGAAGGCGTGCTGGGCCGCAGCATCGACTTCCACTTCTCCCGCGACCTGCACGGACGCCTCACCTCCGGCGGCCCGGAGCGCCTCTACACTCCCTGGCTCTACGAAAAGGGAGAGACTCGCATGCAGGTGCTTTTCCGCGATCATGCGCTCTCCGACCTGATTGGTTTCGTGTACGCGCGCATGCCTGCCGCCGAGGCAGCGCACCACCTGATCCGCAGCATCAAGGAATCCGCCGAGCCGGTATTGCAGCAGGGGAAGGATGCGATAGTTCCGATCATCCTCGACGGGGAGAATGCCTGGGAACACTATCCCGAATCCGGCCGTGAATTTCTGCGCCGCGTCTATGACGCCCTTCAAGACGATCCCGCTCTTGAGGCCGTTACCGCCTCCGAAGCTCTGCAGCGCCATCGCGAGCCCGCAAGACTGCACGCACTCAGCCCTGGGTCATGGATCAACGCGAACTTCAACATCTGGATCGGAGCGCCCGAAGACAACCGCTCCTGGGACGCGCTCACTTCTGCCCGTGCCTTCTATGAGAGTGCTGCTCCCCTCGTGTCCGAAGCCCAGCGCAAGCTTGCCTATGAAGATGTGCTGATCGCCGAGGGTAGCGACTGGAACTGGTGGTACGGCCCCGAGCACCACACCGCCAACGACCGCGACTTTGACGAGCTTTACCGCCACCATCTGTCAAACATCTATCAGGCGCTGGGCGCCTCGCCTCCTCTCTACCTGGCGCAACCCATCATGGCCGCCACGGCCAAGCCCGTCATCGCGGCTCAGACGGCGTATATCCATCCGCACATACGGGCCGATTTTGCCCGCTACTTTGACTGGGTGGGAGCTGCCATGTACGCCGCTGAGCGCCACGGCGACGCCATGCACGGCAAGACGTTTTACCTTGAGGCGATCTATGCCGGGATCGATGAGAAGAACCTCTACGGACGCCTCGATTTCGTCGGCGGAATTCCCGACGAAGCTCTGGAACTGGTGGTGAACTGCCGCTCCGTTCCTCCGGGTGCAGCCGTCTCGCCCAGCGACCCCGTGACTCCAACGGCAAACGCTAACGTTCCCGGAACTTCCCTGCTCTTGGAGGCTGCCGTTGAGGCAAGACGCATGAGCGCATGGACGCTGCGCTCGGCCGGGATGCAGCAGGTTATCGCCACCTCCGCCGATACGCCGGAGAACGGGGCGCGCGTGAGCCTGTTCAAGAACTTTGAATTCCAGGTTCCGCTGAAGCTGCTCAACGCGACCTTCGGTTGGACCATCCAGTTG
>JBFXAV010000393.1:0-3714 GCA_050183935.1 Candidatus Korobacteraceae bacterium
CATACGGGCCCACTTCAGCGAGAAAGAGCGCGGTCTGCCCATCGGAATCTTGATGGCGGGCACCAAGTATGGCCCGGCAATTGGCGCCCCGCTGGCTACATTTCTAGTTCTTTCGTACGGATGGCAATCGATGTTTCTGCTGACTGGGCTGGCCTGCCTGCTTTGGCTGGTTCCATGGCTGCTGCTAGTGAAAAATGACAGTCCGAGCGCGCAGGAGCAAGAATCGACAGCCAGCCCGAAGCCAATGGAGTCGACGTCCTGGAGGCTGCTGCTGACTACCCCGGTGATGTGGGGCACTTTTTGCGGCACATTTTGCTACAACTACTTCGTTTATTTCTGCATGACGTGGATGCCCACCTACTTCAAGGAACAGCATGGGATGTCGCTGAGTGATTCCGGATGGTTCACCTTCATGTCGTTTGGCGGCATGGCGACCATCGCGATCTTTGGCGGCCTGGGCGCCGACCGCCTGATTGCCCGCGGCCACAACCCGGTCACTGTACGTAAATCCTTCACTATGGCGGGATTTGTCCTGGGTTTTAGCCAAATCGTCGGAGCTTTCTCCGACTCGCCGTCTGCCAGCCTGTTCTTCGCGGTGTTTTCTATGTGCGGCCTTGGTCTCGCGACGGCCAATTACTGGGCGCTAACGCAGACGCTCATGCCCGGCGGCGCGATCGGCAGGGTGGCAGGAATTCAAAACAGCGCCGCTAGCTCGGCTGGCATTGCTGCTCCATGGATTACCGGGTTGCTCATCGAGAAGACCGGAAGCTTCGATGCGCCCATTATTGCGATCGCCTTTTGGCTGGCCCTGGGCTTGGGCAGCTACATGTTTCTTGTAAGAGAACGGTATGCGCCCTGGCTTGCCAGCGGCGCCAGGCAGGCCGTACCGGCTCAGGTGAGCCGATAGCCCGGCTGGCGCGAGCACCGAGGCCTATGCTGCTCAAAAAAAACTTCATTCAGAGGGTACTCGTTTTATGACCACAGCCGACGTGTCGAAGGAAATCCGGCGAACGATTTTGAGTGTCAATCCCGCAACCGGAGAAACTTTGCGCAGCTTTGATCCCATGTCGCGGGCCGAAATCACCCGAAGAATCGACCTCGCCGACAGTGTATTCCGGCAGTACCGCCATATTCCGTTTGCCGACCGGGCACGCTGGATGAAGCATGCTGCCGACGTTTTGGAGAGAGGCGAAAAGCGCTACGCCTACATCATGACCTCGGAGATGGGTAAGACCATAGCATCTGCGCGCGCCGAGGTGGCCAAGTGCGCCTGGGTTTGCCGCTACTATGCAGACAATGCAGAGCGCATGCTGGCCGATGAAGTTATTCCCACGGAAGCTTCACGCAGCTTTGTTCGCTACCAGCCTCTCGGCGTTGTGCTCGCCATCATGCCTTGGAACTTTCCATTCTGGCAGGTATTTCGCTTCGCAGTACCAGCACTCATGGCCGGAAATGTGGGACTACTCAAGCACGCCTCGAACGTGCCCCAGTGCGCGCTGGCGATTGAGGAGATCTTCCTCGAAGCCGGGTTCCCCGATGGATCGTTCCAGGCACTGCTAATGGATGTTGCCGATGTCCCCCTCGTGCTGGATGACCCCCGCGTTGTGGCAGCTACCCTGACCGGCAGCGTGCGCGCCGGGAGTGTGGTGGCAAGTCATGCGGGACGCCAGGTCAAGAAAACTGTTCTGGAACTCGGAGGAAGTGATCCCTTCATTGTGACGCCGAACGCCGACCTCGAGGCCGCTGTGCAGACCGCAGTGACGGCGCGCCTGATCAACAACGGCCAGTCTTGCATTGCGGCCAAGAGATTTCTGATTGCCGAGCCGATCGCGCAAGAATTTCGCAAGCGCTTCGTGCAAGCGGTGGAAGCGGTCAAGGTCGGAGATCCCATGGACGAATCCACTCAGCTGGGGCCATTGGCAACGGCAGGCATCCTGGAAGAGCTTGACGACCAGGTGCAGCGGTCGGTTGGTTCTGGTGCACGCCTGCTTACCGGGGGCACGCGACTCGACGGGCCCGGCAATTTTTATACGCCCACTGTGTTGGCGGATATCCCCGAGTCGGCAGCGGCATTTTCCGAGGAGCTGTTCGGTCCGGTCGCGTCCCTGTTCACCTACCGCACCCGTGAGGAAGCGATCGAGTTGGCAAATGCGACCGTTTTTGGCCTGGGCGCCAGCGTCTGGACCAAGGATCAGCAAGAGGCTGACTGGTTTGTGGATCGGATTGAGGCGGGCATGGTGTTCGTGAATGGAATGGTCGCTTCCGATCCGCGCCTGCCCTTCGGAGGAATCAAGCAATCCGGTTACGGCCGGGAGCTGGCCACCATTGGAATGCGCGAGTTTCTGAACATCAAGACCGTGTGGATGAAATAGGAGCCCCGCCATCAAAACCAAAGCTGCCGTTCTCTATCGAATGAACCATGCCGAGCCGTACCACGAGTCGGCGCCGCTGAGCATTGAGGATCTGGATGTCAGCGGTCCGGGACCAGGTCAGGTGCTGGTGGAAGTGGCTGCCGCCGGTCTCTGCCACTCTGACCTCTCTGTAATCAATGGCTCGCGCCCCCGCGCGATGCCAATGGTCCTGGGACACGAGGCCAGCGGCATTGTGCGGGAGACAGGTCCGGGAGTGCGGGACCTTTCCCCCGGCGATCACATTATTTTTTCCTATATGCCCGCGTGCGGATACTGCCTGTATTGCGCAACCGGCAGGCCGGCACTTTGCGAGAACGGAGCCAAGGCAAACGCTTCCGGCACGCTGCTCGATGGGAAGCGGCACTTCAAGAACTCTTCTGGCCAGGAACTGCATCACCATCTCGGTGTCTCCGCGTTCTCGCAGTACACCGTGGTGGCGCAGGAATCGGTGGTACGCATCGACCGGGATCTTCGGCTGGATATTGCGGCGCTTTTCGGTTGTGCCGTGATGACTGGAGTGGGAGCGGTCCTGAATACCGCACAGGTGGAAGCGGGAGCAAGCGTTGCCATCTTCGGGCTGGGAGGCGTTGGACTGAGCGCGTTACTGGGCGCTGCGGCGGCGGGCGCAAATCCGATCATTGCCGTGGATTCGCTCCCCTCGAAGCTGGAACTGGCTAAGTCCCTTGGGGCCACGGCCAGGGTGCTGGCGGGTACGGAGGAAACAGCATCGGCCATCCGCGACCTCTCCCAAGGTGGAGCCGATTATGTCTTTGAGTGTGTCGGCAATGAGAAAGCCCTGATTCAGGCGTACCAGGTCACGCGCCGGGGAGGAACCACGATCACGGTGGGCCTCGCAGCTCCTGACCGGCAGTTCACGATTCCGGCTGTGAGTCTGGTCACGGAGGAGCGCACGGTGAAGGGTTCCTACATGGGATCGGCAGTTCCCAAGCGAGACATTCCGCGGTTTATCTCAATGTACCGTGCAGGGCGCTTGCCGGTAGATTGTCTGCTTTCGCGAACTATTGCCTTGGAGGATCTGAATCCCGCGTTTGACGCTTTGCACCGTGGCGAGGTTGTTCGGCAAGTCGTTCGGTTTGCGAATTCCACCGCCTGAGAGATACGGCGTGTGCCGCACATGTGCCGCACCTGTTTCCGGCGAGTTTGGCCGGTGTATCTGCGCGCGCCCCATGGGTGCGCATTCAGAGCTTTGCCGCTGCTTGTCCGATGAATTGTGTAGTGCAAACCATGTCTGGACATCTGTTTGTAATTTGACAAAAGGATCATAGTCCCGCCGATGGTGCCT
>JBFXAV010000394.1:0-3707 GCA_050183935.1 Candidatus Korobacteraceae bacterium
AATTGGGGGCACAATTCCGCATCACAGTTCCGCATCAAGACGCTGGAGGATATCTACAAAGGCGCAGGCGGAGGGACGCAGAGCTTCTTTGTCGACTACCTCCGGCCGGTCTTCCAGGCTGAACTGCGGAGCATTGAGAGCAATGTGCTCGATAATATTTTCCATCCCGCCTTCTTTTGCGAGCGTGGCCCCTTCTCCAAGAAGATGGTCGGAGATGTAGGAGCGCTCCAGGCGGTGCTTTTCAACGACTTCGCGCACGATGGCGACCAGCTGCTGATTGCCGTTTTTTACGCCCCACATGACAGGAGAGTTCAGACCGGTGGGAACATGCCGGCCATCGCGAACCTTGTACTGGCGACAGCCGATCATCTCGACCACCATGGAGCAGGCGATCCTGGAGCGAACTGCTGCAATGCCGCGAGCCTGGTCCAGCAGTGGCGGCCGGAGTCCGAAGTGCGATCCAATTACAAAAAATAGGACGGTCTTTTTGAGCTTGATTCCGGAGTTGACCAGATACTTCGCCATGGCAATCATGACGGCTGGTCCCGAGCCTTCGTTCACCGCCCCACCGTCATGGTGACTTTCCAGGAGCAGCACCTCGTCGGTCGCGCCCGGCAGCACGCCATAGATATTGTGAGTGACTCCCCATTTCCCAAACCGTGAGGGACCTCCCGGCGGCGGTGATCCCGGATCTTCTGCCAGCACAACCGTCGCCCTGGCATGGCCGCTCCCGAGAAGTTCCTTGATGCGCCTGCCCGTGGACGGGCTCACTGTGAGAGCCGGAATCACTTCATTGCCGCGCTTGCGGCCGTGGTACTCCACGCAGACGTCATCCGGACGCGAGACGAGAATGCCGACGACAGCGGCAGCGCCATAGCGGCGGGCGCGGTCAATGACAGCATCCTGATTGTCCACCGGGTAGGTCTCGGAAAATTTGTCCCCCGTCAACGTGTTATTCGGGTCATACAGCCAGAGCGGAGCCTCACCATAGTTAACTGAAACCCCGTGCGAGAACATCTCTACCAAAACGATGTTTCCTGCCACTTGGCCGGCCTTGCTTCGGAACTCCTCCTCCGAGCCTTTTCCAACATCGAGTAGATCAGCCGTAATGCCTTCCGCCGGTGTGAACGCTGCATAACGAACAAACCAGCACGGTACTTCTTCCATGACTTCTTGAGAGTGAACCGTCAGCTTCCAACTTTCTGGAAAGTGCACCGGCACCGGCACAGGCTCGCGACGCACATCTGCAAGGCCAGCGTCCCGGAATTGTTGCTCGATAAACTCCGCCGCCTGATGATCGGAGCGCGTACCGGGCATTCTCCAGCCGAACTTATCCTGGTCTCCGAACTGCCACATGGTTTCAATGAATCTGAAAATCTCTTCGTTCGATGGCATCCCAAAGTAGTCGTTCGGTATTGCGGCGCCCGAGCTGGGGGTGGTCACACCAGTGGAACCCGCCCTGGCAGCCGCAGCCTGCAAGCCTTTGGATCCAACTAGTTCATTCTTAAGATTGTGATTCCTCAAACTAAATCCCTTCCCTGAGATCAACGCAAACGATAGCGTGGATTTTTCGCAATCGATTTGGCGACAAATCTGATTCAACGGGAGAAATCCAGGCGGCTCAAGATTTCTTCTTAAGCCGCCTGGATTCAGCGCCGGTTTACGTCCCAGGGCACTCCCTCTGGTAACAGGTTGTCGGACCTACCGCCTAGAAAACATACTTCAAGGCGAACTGAATAATGCGTGGCCCTACAGCGGTCGAGTTGATCTGGCCGAACGCACCTGTGCTTCGCGTAGTGCCAGGGTTGTCAAACTGCGGAGTATTGAAGGTGTTGAAGAATTCCGCACGGAACTCGATACGGTCCTCCTCGCCAACCAATCCAATCCGCGTTCCCTTGCTGATTGCCATATCCCAGTTGTTCTGTCCGGGGCCGAATACGATGGAACGGCGGGAATTTCCGTATCCCGTGGCGCCGCCCACTCCGTTCACGACTCCGATCGTTGGGATATTGCAGAACGCGGATGCATTGAAGTAGCTGTTCAGCCGATCCTGAGTTTTGCCGGATGTGGCAACGTCGCCGTTGCTCATGCCCGAGCAGAACTGCGCGGTGGAGGCGCCCGCAAAGCCATAGATCGCGCCGCCCGCGGGATCGGTAATCGTCAGAGGCGTTCCGGACTGAACCGTCCAGACTCCCGAAAGCGCCCACCCTGACAGCGCACGGCCAAGGAATCCCTGATCGTTCTGGAAGGTGGGGAGCTGGTAGTTGTAGTTGAACACCAGGCGATGAGGCCGGGTGAAGGCAGTCAGACCCCAGCGCTCTCTCGGACCCCATTCGCCCAGATTGGTATTGATATCGCCGCCAAAGTTACGGTGCGCGCGTGCATCTCCACCCACGTCAGACCAGGTGCGGCCAAACGTGTAGGCTGCGCCTAACTGCAGTCCACGGGACATCCGCTTCCGAAGTTCCACTTGCAGCGCATGGTGTTGCGAAGTGCCGGCATTCACCTGCTCCTTTACGCCAGCTGGAACCAGGCCTATGACTGGAACACGCATGACCGCGTTGGCAGCGGTGTTGGTTGTGATGCATCCGGTAGGCAAACCGCAATTTACCGGCGAGGTTGCCGTCGCCAGTTGCGGGACATTCCGGTTAAGGAACACTGCCTGCCGGAAAATGCGGGAGTTCACATATCCGACTTCCAAAGCCAGTGTTCTCGTCAGGCCGTACTGAGTATTCAGGTTCCAAGTCTGCACCAACGGAGGTTCCTGGTCCGGATCGATACCGTAATTGAACACCACGCGCGAATCCACGGTGCGCTTCCAGGGTCCGAATCCGTAAGGACCTCCGGAATTGCTGACTGTCGAAGCGCGCGGAATCGTGGGATCGATCGGCGGCTCCGGAGGAAATGGGTTCTGGAAGGTAGCGCCCACATTCGCGGCGCCCGTGTAGTTGTACTGCATGGTCTGCGGCGGACCGCAGCAAGCCGCTGCCTGCGGCTCCTGGAAGGTCACGCGGGTAAAGAACCATCCGTATCCAGCCCGGACCACCAGGCGGCCATTGTTGTCGAGAGGCTGCCAGGCAACACCGATTCTGGGCGCAAAGTTGTCAAACGGACTGTGTCCTTTGCGGAGTTGCGTATCTCCGACACGACGATAAACCCCCGGAGGAAGCTGGCCCGGATAGTTCTTCCCGACGCTCAGTCCAACGTAGGTTCCCTCAGCAGGCGGGATCGGAACCATGTTGTACAGGTCCCAATCTGCGTTATGAGTGTTCCCCTTGGGCGAATCGTAGATCAGGCCCATGTATTCCCAGCGAACCCCCAGGTTCAGGGTGAGTCTCTGGTTAACCTTGATGTCATCCTGCACAAACAGCGAATGGCTGTTTGCCTTCAGGTTCAGAGAGGGACTGCCAATCAGCGCACTGGAATTGTTGATGTTGCTGAAGGCGCTTCCGTTCTGGGCGGCGCTCATGCCGAGCATGAAATCCGGGAACGTCTGGAAGCTCATCGAGCCGCGTGCCAAGGCCCACACACGGGCATCCCAGTAGAACCGCTCTCCTTGATACCCGAAGCGCATGCTATGGCGCCCGCGCACCCAGGAAAGCTGGTCGGCCCACTGTAGGGTACGCGTGTGTTGATCTTCGCCGTTGTTTGCGGCGCCACCGAATCCGAACAGACCCGTAATGTTGATCACCGGCATCAGTTCAAAA
>JBFXAV010000395.1:0-3690 GCA_050183935.1 Candidatus Korobacteraceae bacterium
TTTGACATCATCGTCGATGGCACCGACAACTTTCCCACGCGCTACCTGGTCAACGATGCCTGCGTGCTCACCGGCAAGCCGAATGTGTATGGCTCCATCTTCCGCTTCGAGGGACAGGTAAGCATCTTTGCCACCGAAGCGGGCCCGTGCTATCGCTGCCTGTATCCTGAACCGCCTCCTCCGGGACTGGTGCCGTCTTGCGCCGAGGGGGGCGTGCTCGGCATCCTGCCAGGACTGGTGGGAGTGATGCAGGCCACCGAAGCAATCAAGCTCATCCTGGGCAGCGGCGATCCGTTGATCGGGCGGCTCATCCTGGTGGACGCGCTGGCCATGCGCTTCCGCGAGCTCAAGCTCAAGAAGAACCCGGATTGCCCTGCATGCGGCAAGAATCCGACCGTGCGCGAACTGATCGACTACAACGAATTCTGTGGAATTCGAGGAGAAGAAAAACCCGTGGAGACTGGCGTTCCCGTCATCAGCCCGGAGGAACTCAAGCAGCGCCTGGATCGTGGCGACAACCTGTTTATTCTGGACGTCCGCGAGCCGCACGAATACCAGATCTGCAACCTGAACGGCCACCTGATTCCGCTTGGCGACCTGCCTAAGCGGGTGCACGAACTGGACTCGAGCAAGGAGATCATCGCGCACTGCCGCTCGGGTGCGCGCAGCGCCAAGGCGGTGGAGTTCCTGCGCCAGGCAGGCTTCCAGAAGGTTAAAAACCTCACTGGCGGCGTGCTGGCGTGGGCGGACAAGATCGATCCCTCCATGCCGAAGTACTAGTCGCGGGATTGATCGGGGAGGCCGGGAGCGCAGCCTCCGAGCCTCTCCCGATCTTTCTCTGCTACAGTGGGCACTGGCCTGTTCAAGGTGTCCAACGCCGCTCAATCCGCACTTTCCTCCACAGCCACTGCGCGCATCGAGCGCGGAACTCCTGCCTTTCGCCGGACGAATCGAGCGCTCTTCGCCGCCGGATTTTCCACGTTTTCCCTGCTCTACTGCGTGCAGCCGCTGCTGCCAGTGTTTTCACGTGAATTCAGGGTGAGCGCCGCTGCCAGCAGCCTCGCGCTGTCCGCTACTACCGGACTGCTCGCCGTGGGCCTTTTGGTGGCTGGCTCATTGTCGGAGGCCTGGGGACGCAGGAACATGATGGTGGTTTCGCTCTTCGTTTCCGCGCTGCTTACTGCCGTGCTCGCCTTTGTTTCCGGCTGGAACCAGTTTTTGTTTCTGCGCGCAGCCGCAGGGCTTTCGCTGAGTGGCTTGCCCGCGATTTCGATGGCATACCTCAGTGAAGAAATGGATCGCACGGCGGTGGGCCCAGCCATGGGACTGTTTATTGCCGCCAGCGCTCTCGGTGGAATGAGCGGGCGAATCCTGGTGGGAGTGCTCACGGACCTGGTGTCGTGGCGATTTGCGCTGGGCGTAATTGGCGCAATCGGGCTGATCTCAGCGTGGGTGTTCTGGCGCAGCCTTCCCGCTTCATCTCACTTCCATCCGCGACCACTCGCCCTGCGCGGATTATTGCACTCGCTGGCGGAACATCTCCGCGAGCCGGGATTGCGGCTGCTGTTTGTAGAAGGCTTCCTCGTGATGGGCAGCTTTGTCACCATCTACAACTATCTAGGCTACCGGCTGGAAGCGCCACCGTATCGGTTGAGCCACTCCGCTGTAGGCATGATATTTGCGGTGTACTTGTTCGGCGCCGCCAGCTCCACGGTTACCGGGAACCTGCTGGCGCGTGTGCCCAGGCGGAAGGTGTTCTGGGGAACGATCCTGCTGATGCTGTTTGGTGTGCTGATGTCGCTGCTTGCGCCTGTAGTTGTGGTCATCTTCGGGGTGACGCTATTGACCATCGGATTCTTTGGCGCCCACACCATCCTGAGCAGTTGGGTCGGCCTGCGAGCGCAGCACGCGAAAGGACAAGCTTCTTCGCTGTACCTGTTTCTCTACTACATGGGGTCGAGCTTTCCAGGCTCCGCAGGAGGCGTGTTCTGGGCCGCTGCAGGATGGCCCGGAGTTGCCGGCTTTGTCGCTTCGTTGCTGGTGGTCGCGTCCGTGATTTCTCTGCGCCTTACGCATTTGCAGCCACTCGCAACAGCGGTTTTAGAGGTGCGGGCTCCGCAAGGCGGATGAGTTGACCCGCCCATTTTCCCCCTCCATCCGTTGTACAATCCGGGGCTTCTATGCCTGCCACGGTCCCCACGGTTTCTGCTGGCCCTCCCCACGTTAAACCTCAGCCTTCCGGCCTGCTCTGGCGTTGGGCCGTGGTTGCCGCCGCGGTTGCGCTGGTGCTTGCCGCGCCGCGTCCTGAGGGTGTGGACGCCAATTCCTGGCGGCTGCTGGCGGTGTTCTTCGCGGTAATTGTCGGAATGATCGTGCAGCCGCTGCCCGGCGGCGCCATGGTGCTGCTCGGCGTAACCGCCACTGCTGTCTTTGGAATTCTGCCCGTTGGCCAGGCTCTCGCTGGTTATGCCGACCCGGTTGTCTGGATGGTGCTGGCCGCCTTCTTCATCGCGCGCGGCATGATCAAGACCGGGCTCGGCCGCCGCGTGGCTTACATGTTCATCCGCGCCATCGGCCATCAGTCTGTTGGCCTCGCATATGCGCTCGCGCTCACCGATGGTGTGCTCGCCAGCGTCATCCCCTCGAACGGCGCCCGCGCCGGAGGCGTGATCTTTCCCGTCACGCGCAGTCTCGCTGAAGCCTACGACTCCCGACCCGGACCGACTGCCGCCCGCCTGGGGACGTTCCTGATGGCGTGTGCCTACCAGACGGAGGTCATTATTGCGGCGATGTTCCTCACCGGCCAAGCCTCGAACCCGCTGATGGCAACTTTTGCCCAGCAGGCCGCTGGAGTTGACCTCAATTATGGCCGCTGGCTGCTTGGAGCCTTGCTGCCGGGACTGGTTTCCCTCGCCATCGCTCCTCTGCTGGTCTACCGTCTGATCACACCTGAAATTCGCCATACTCCAGAAGCACGTCAGTTCGCCAACACCGAGCTGCAACGTATGGGGCCGCTTTCCACCGGAGAAAGATTTCTGCTGGTGATCTTCATCCTCACGGCAGCACTCTGGGCAAGTGGTCCATGGCACGGCATGCACTATGCCGTCGTCGCGCTTGCAGGCATCGCATTGCTCCTGATTGCGGACGTACTCACCTGGGAGGACATGGTGAGCGAGCGCAGTGCGTGGGACGTCTTCATATGGTACGGAGGCTTGGTGCTCCTGGCCGCCAAGCTGGGAGAAACGCCCATCACGCGACGCTTCGCGCTGGCTTCCGCCTCAATGACCGAAGGCTGGCCTTGGCTGCTGGCACTGGCACTGCTCCTGCTCATCTTTCACTACACTCATTACGGGTTTGCCAGCATCACGGCGCACTCCACAGCCCTGTATATTCCATTCCTGGCCGTGCTGATCACTGCCGGAGCCCCTCCGTTGGTCACCGCCGCCTCGCTTGCCTACTTCGCCAACTTCAGCGCAGGGCTTACCCACTACGGCACTACCCCGGCCCCGGTCTTCTTTGGAGCAGGCTATGTAACCCAGAAAGACTGGTGGTGGGTCGGACTGGTGCTCTCGGTAGCCAACATCCTGATCTGGTTTTTCCTGGGCCTGCTGTGGTGGAAAATCCTGGGGTGGTGGTAGCTATTGGGCGCAGAATGCGTCCTTTTCGCACGATTTCCATGCAATCTGTTGA
>JBFXAV010000396.1:0-3684 GCA_050183935.1 Candidatus Korobacteraceae bacterium
CCCGGAATCAGGCGCTGCGCGTGAACCATCTTCAACCTGCCCAGCTCGAGGTGAAAACGCTGTTCTTGCCGGTAGCCCAGCTCGCCATGAGTGCGCAACATGATTTGAAGGAAGCGGGTCAGGTCTTCTTCTTGAAACATTTGCGCGACGCGTGCGGCTCGGGCGCGCTCGTCGCTGGAAATCTGTAGCAGGGAAGACTCTCCTCCGGCAACGCTCGCGACCACGCAGTTCCGTAGAAAGCGAACCAGTTGCCGCGCGAAGTGCTGTGGATTTTGTCCTTCAATGAGCAATTGATCTACATGGCGAAGCACGTCTTCACTGGAACCGCGCTCCACGGCGGCCATAACGTCCTCAAGCACCTCCGATGGAACGGCGCCTACGAGCTGCCGAACGGTCTCACTGGCGAGAGTTCCACCACAGCAGGCGATGGCCTGGTCCATGATGGAGAGTGCATCGCGCATGGAGCCGTCGCCAGCTTCAGCCAGCATGGCCAGGGCATCGTCATCGGCGCGAATTCCTTCTTGCGCGGCGATGGCACGAAGCTGCCCAACGATTTCATCAAAGCGGACAGCATGAAAACTAAAGTGCTGGCAGCGGGAGCGGATGGTCTGGGGAATGTCCTCCGGTTCCGTGGTGGCCATCATGAAGACCACGTGTGAGGGAGGTTCCTCCAGGGTCTTGAGCAGCGCATTGAACGCCGCGTCGGTAATCTGGTGGGCCTCGTCGAGAATCCAGATCTTGTAACGATCACGGGCTGGGCGGTAGCGCGCGGCCTCACGCAGCTCGCGTACCTCGTCGATGCCGCGATTGGTGGCGGCGTCGATCTCAATTACGTCCACCGCGTTTCCCGCCTTCACTTCCGTGCAACTGTCACAGACTCCGCAGGGCTCGGGAACCGGACCATCGGCGGAACGGCAATTCAGGGCCATGGCCAGGATTCGCGCAATGGTGGTTTTGCCGATGCCCCGGTGTCCGCTGAAGATGTAGCCGTGCGCAATCCGGCCTTGGGCAATGGCATTCTGGAGCGTGCGGGTAACGTGGTCCTGCCCGATCACATCGGAGAACTTCTGCGGCCGGTACTTGCGGGCTAGAACCTGGTAGCTCATACAAAGTTTTTATTGTATATGCTGCCATCCGAACGCGTGCAGCCGGGAAAACCTGCTGCACACCTGGGGCAGTGTGTTAAGCGGGACCGGCAAAGATTTTGCGCTCACGGAATGCTTGTAGGTTCGTTTAATGTAGAAAGCACTTTGCTGCACCCGTGCCGGACAGGAGCCTGTGCGGATCAGAGGCGCAAGGCGCGACTGGGTATCCGCGCCGGTCGGCGCCAGGTTTGGCCACTTCTTCGTCGGTTCAGCGTCGTTTTGGGGACACGCTGTAAGTCTGCCTTAATCAAGCGAAATGAGATCCTCCGCTTAGAAACGCGACGTTGCCGAATTGCACCGAGAACTGGGGAGTGCGCTACGTTCCATGGGGCGGTAGCGAAGGAATGGCTGAAGCGGGGAAGACCTTCAACACGATGACGGAAACCCCGACTCCCGTATCCGCTTGGGGCCCTATTCACGAGCCGCTGTTCCGCCGCCTGTGGACAGCGTCCGTGGTTTCCTATACCGGTTCCTGGATGCAGAACGTGGGAGCGGGCTGGCTGATGACATCACTTACCATGTCCCCGCTGATGGTGAGCCTGGTGCAGACTGCCAGCAGTCTGCCGGTGTTCCTGGTGATCCTTCCGGCCGGGGCGCTTGCCGATATGGTGGACCGGCGCAAACTGTTGATCGTAACGCAGAGCTGGATGGTAGCGGCGGCGGCAGCACTGGGGTTGCTGACCTTGTTCGGGATGGTTACGCCGTGGATGCTGCTCGGGTTTACGCTGCTCTTGGGAGTGGGCGCTTCCATGAACGATCCGGCGTGGCAGGCAATCACTCCGGAGGTGGTATCGCAGGAAAACTTCCATGCCGCGGTGGCTCTGAACTCCGCCGGATACAACGTGGCCCGCGCCGTTGGCCCGGCGCTTGGAGGCATCATTATTGCAGCGGCGAATTCGGGTGTGGTGTTCCTGCTGAATGCAGCATCATTTCTGGGCGTTATTGTGTTTCTCCGGCGCTGGAAGCGGCGGGCTCATCCGGCTTCCGTGAGTGGCAATCGCTTGGTCCCTGCAATCCAAATAGGCTTTCAGTACCTTCGGCAGACACCCTCGGTACAGGCGGTATTGATGCGCACGGGTCTGTTCAGTTTCGCGGCAAGTGCGCTGCTGGCCTTGCTCCCGGTGATCGCACGGCCGTTCGGTTCCGTGGCGTACGGTGCCATGTTGGGTTTCTTTGGAGTGGGAGCGCTGCTGGGAGCGGCGGTGCTCCCGCTGTGCAGAACCCGAGTGTCCATCAACGCGCTGGTGGGCTGGGCGACTTTGGTGTACGCCGTGGCGATTTACCTGTTCGGCAACCTGCGTTCTTTGGCCGTACTGTCGGCCGTGTTGCTGGCTGCCGGAGTGGCCTGGATCATTATTGTTGCCAGTTTGAACGTCTCCGCGCAAACCACCTGTCCGGCATGGGTGCGGGCTCGCGTGCTCTCCATGTACGTGCTGGTGCTCCAGGGAGGCATGGCTATGGGCAGCGCAACCTGGGGCGCAACTGCCGCCCGCTATGGCATTGGGAAGGCCATGCTGGTGGCGGCTCTGGTCCTGACTGCGGGCCTGCTGGCGGCTGGACGCTTTCGTCTGGAGACGCGAGCCATAGAGGTCGCGGCGGTAGTGGAAACTTGAGAGTGCATGACGTGACAAGCGCGCGCTTGGCGGGCGCGGCAGCAGATGTTCTGGGAATCAGAAAAACTTAGTATCAAAAAACTTAGTATCAAATGTGGGACTGAAAAGGAGAAACATTAAAGATGAAGCGTTTTCTGTTGCTTGCGATTTTCACGACCCTGCTGACGGCACTTGCCTCAGCGCAGGAGAAAACAATTGGCGGGGAGTTCCAGGCGCTGCTCACCCGAATCGAAAGTCAGGTGGTTCCACTCGCCGACGCCATGCCGGCAGACAAGTACAGTTTTGCGCCCAGCAGCGGAGAGTTCAAAGGCGTGCGGAACTTTGGAGACCAGGTGCTGCACGTAGCACAGGCCAACTTTTCTTTCTGCGGCGTGATCGGAGGCGAGAAAGGTCCTGCTGCTCCAGCTGCGGGAGCTGCCAAGGCTACCGTGGTGCAGTACCTGAAGGATTCCTTTGCGTTCTGCCAGAAGTCACTGGGCACGCTCACTGCTGCCAATGCAGTGGAACCGATTAAAGGACCTGGTGGACTTGGATCGCGGGTGGCTGTGGCTGGGCTGCTGGCCGCCCACAATTACGATCACTACGGTCAAATGGTCGTTTATCTTCGCATGAATGGAATGATCCCTCCGGCGTCACAACGCTAGCTTCACGGAATTCAGCCCACGCCTGCTGCCACCGGGCGGGCGTGGGCTGAACCTACAGGTTCGAGGAAACTTCAAAATTCCTGGCGGGATAGCGAGATACGAGATCGAAAGTCGAGGTCAAAAAATGACGAAAGCTCTTTGCACCTTCATGTTTGTGCTGGCTGCGTTCTCACTGTTGCTCACGCCGCTGTGCCTGGCGCAGAGTGGGACGCGTACCATTGCTTCCGAACTCGATGCCGGACTGAGCTATGCCGAGCGCGAGCTGGTTGCGGCCGCCGAGAC
>JBFXAV010000397.1:0-3652 GCA_050183935.1 Candidatus Korobacteraceae bacterium
CAGAACTCCGGGTTGCACGAAGGAACGCAGATCAGTGCGCATCCCCATAAGCACGAAGAAGACCGGGATTAGGAAGGATGCAATCGGCTCTACCAATTCTTCCAACTGGTGCTCGCCACGGTCGACGAAGTCGCGATAGTGAACATCTTCCAGGATCAGCCCGGCAGCGAATGCGCCGACAATCGGGGCAAGCCCAACGCGGCTGGCTAGCCACGCCATAAAGAAGCAAAAGGAAAGCCCTGCTGCAAGCAGCACGCCTGTTGGCTTTAGTTTGGAAGCCAGTGAAAACATGCGGGGAGAAATATAGGCGCCGAGCACCAGTGCCCCGACCAGGAACAAAGTGGCCTTCACGACAACAAGGGCGATGGCGCCTATAGAGAGCGTGGCGCCCACGCTGGCAGCGTGGATGATTCCGGTGACGACGGCGAGAATGATCAGTCCCTGCACATCGTCAATTACAGCGGCCCCAAGGATGATACGAGCTTCCCCAGACTGGGAAACTCCCAGATCCTTGAGCACGCGCGCGGTGATGCCAACGCTGGTGGCAGTAAGAGTCGCTCCAAGGAAGATATGCACGTAGATGCTTTCGCCCGGGAGTAGCAGTACTCCAACACCCATACCCAGAAGGAACGGCCCAATTACGCCCAAGGTAGCCACAATAAAGGAAGACAAGCCGACCTTGAGCATCTGTCCTGTAGTCGACTCCAGCCCCACCTGAAAGAGCAGCAGTATGACGCCTAGTTCGGCGAGCATGGCGACGGAGTCGCTATTTTTGACGAACTCCAATCCATGAACGCCGAACAGGGTGAGATTGCCGATGAGGACTCCGGCAAGGAGTTCGCCAAGTACCGGGGGCTGATGGACGCGGGTGGCTAGATGGCCACCCAGCTTGGCACCAATCAGGATGATGGCTAGAGAAAGAATCAGGCTGGGAAAGGCGCCACCATGCGCGGCCTCTTCGGCGGCATGAGCAGGAAGCGACGCCAGCAGCACGGCAATCCCGAATGTGGCCCGACGGAAGCGAAAGATGACCATTGGTTGAAACATAACCCTACCGAATTGAAACCGGAGGGCGGGAAGTTCTTCAAGAACTATTTACAAGAAGCGCGGCAGGGAGAATGTCTCCCTGCCGCAGGCAACAAACGTGTCATTATGCTTCCGCTGTTCTGACTTTCCCTGGCGCGGTGGCGTGCAATGCACCAAGAGCTTCGGGAGAGGAGTGCACGTCTCTGGGATATGCCTCCATGCCCATCTCGGAGACATCGAGACCGCGCAGTTCTTCTTCCTCGGATACTCGCAGGCCCATGGTCATCTTGATCAGGAACCAGCCGAGAAAGGAGACCGTGATTGTGAAGGCTGCGACGGCCAGGATTCCAATTACCTGTACTTTCAACGAGTCGATGCCGCCGCCGTTAAACAATCCGTTTGCTCCGCCGCCGGGGGCTGCGGAGGTAGCAAACAGGCCGACAGCCAGCGTTCCCCAAATGCCGTTGACCAGGTGGACGGACAGAGCGCCGACGGGGTCATCGATCTTCAGCTTGTCGAAGAACAACACAGCAGGAACCACGATGATGCCGCCGATGAGTCCGATGACGAAAGAAGATCCCACGCTTACGAAGTTGCAGGGCGCCGTGATGGCTACCAAGCCAGCGAGCGCGCCGTTGACGGTCATGGTGAAGTCGGGCTTGCCCAGCATGATCCAGGCCAAAACCGTGGAACTGAGAATGGCCGCACAGCAGGCCAAGTTCGTGGTCATGGCGATGTGCGCGATAGCGTTGGCGTCAAGTGCCATGGTGCTGCCGGGGTTGAATCCGAACCAGCCCAGCCAAAGGATCAAGCCGCCGAGGAAAACCAACGCCATGCTGTGACCAGCGATCGGCTGCACGGTGCCGTCCTTCTTGTACTTGCCAGCACGTGGTCCGAGCAGGAGGATACCGACCAATCCAGCCAGACCGCCTACCATGTGCACCACTGTGGAGCCGGCGAAGTCCCGCATGCCCATGGCAGAGAGCCAGCCTCCGCCCCAGATCCAGTGGCCGGTAATGGGATAAGAGATGCCAACCAGGACAAGGGTGAAGACCATGAACGACTTGTAATGAATGCGCTCGGCCACGCAACCGGAGACGATGGTGGCGGCGGTGCCAGCGAAAACCAGCTGGAAGAAAAATTTGGCGAGCAGGGGGACTCCGGTCCAGCTGAGCGCGCTAAACACGCCCTGATAGGCATCGCCAGTGGCGGGGCTATTGTCAGCGCCCGAGAGCAGCCAGCCGCTGGTCCCGACAAAGGAGCTGCCGTCGCCGTACATCAGAGCGAAGCCCACGATCCAGTAGGCGATCGCGGAGAGCGCGAAGACAACAAAGTTCTTTGCGAGAATATTGGTGGCATTCTTGGCGCGGCAAAGTCCGGCTTCCACGCATCCGAACCCGGCGTTCATCCAGAAGACCAGGAAGGCGGTGACCATCACCCACAACGTGTCGAGCATCACCTTCAGGTCGGCAGACGAGGGGCCTTCGGCCTGGGCGAACGCGGTCCCGGCCGAACCCAGCACGATAAAGGCAACGAAGGCCAGCGATCTTGGAGCCCGAACGGCGGCCCGAAACAATCCTCTTCTCATAAAGGTTCCTTTCCAAATATCCAGTTAGGTGAATACGACTCCGCTTTTAGGACACTCGGGAAATCCGCGAACGTGCTCGTGTCTTTCCAGCGTTGGCGAGGTCATTAAAGCAACGTTTGCGACCGCATGGAAATTCAAACTTTCTATCAACGCGATAACGGATGCCGCCAGATTGCACAGCAGGAACGATTATCCTTCCTAAAAAAAATATCGATTGGACTGACCCGAGCGCGACCGCATACTTTGCTTCATGCTCCAGTAGAAGGTTCACTCGAAGGCGCCAAGGAGCGGTTGTGTAAAGTCCGCGCGAGGGTCGATCAGAGTTATGGGGGAACAGGGTGGAATCGGGAAGCCATGCAGCGGCGGCAGCACAATCCGTTGAAAGTGATCGTACAGGCCTGGGCAAAGAGGCATTCCAGAGAGCATTCATCGACAATCTGTTTTATACCCAGGGTAAATTTCCCGGGCTGGCGACACGCAAGGACTACTATCTTGCCCTCGCCCACACGGTGCGCGACCGCCTCTTGCAACGCTGGGTTTCCACCGCCGCGGCTTACACGCGGCAGGCCTCGCGCACGGTAGCGTATTTCTCCGCCGAGTTCCTGATGGGGCCGCACCTGGGCAACAACCTGGTGAACCTGGGCATTTATGACCAGGTACGCGATGCGGTCAGCGAACTCGACCTGAACCTGGACGAACTGCTGGCGCAGGAGGAGGAGCCCGGCTTGGGCAATGGCGGACTGGGCAGGCTGGCAGCGTGCTTTCTGGACTCGCTGGCCACTCTGGAGATTCCGTCGCTGGGATATGGAATCCGCTACGAGTATGGAATCTTCGAACAGGAGATTCTGGATGGCTGGCAGGTTGAAAAAACCGACAAATGGCTACGTTTTGGCAACCCTTGGGAACTGGTGAGGCCGGAGTGGTCCGTGGAAGTGCCGTTCGGCGGGCGCACCGAGCTTCGGCTGGAAGATGACGGATACCGTGTCCACTGGATGCCAGAGCGCACCGTTGTCGGCGTGCCCTATGACACTCCCATCC
>JBFXAV010000398.1:0-3646 GCA_050183935.1 Candidatus Korobacteraceae bacterium
TGGCGCTGGCGGCTTACTCCAGAGCCATGGCAGGGGAGAACTTGGGCAAGGCGCTGTCACAGATCAACGAAGTAGCTTGATGGAACGCACAGTGTGGAAGGACGCGCCATAGAGCGCGTCGCGAGGGAGTCAGCAAAAGAACACAATGCCCGTACCCGTTTCCCAGATGTGGACTGTGGCCTCCTACGTAGTGCGCCAGAAGCTTCGCGGACGCAGGCAGTACCCGCTTGTCCTCATGCTGGAGCCCTTGTTCCGCTGCAACCTTGCCTGCGCCGGCTGCGGAAAAATTCAGTATCCTGCTCACGTTCTCAAGATGCAGCTTACCCCGGAGGAGTGCTTCCGCGCCGTCGATGAGTGCGAAGCCCCCACGGTCGCCATCCCCGGTGGCGAACCGCTGCTGCATCCCCAAATCGGAGAGATCGTCGCCGGACTGGTCGCTCGCAAAAAATACATCTATCTCTGCACCAACGCGCTGCTGCTCAAGGAAAAGCTACACCTGTTCCAGCCCAGCAAGTACCTGACGTTCTCCGTTCACATGGACGGCCAGCGCGAGCACCACGACTTCTCCGTCTGCCTCGAAGGCGGTTATGAGCAGGCTGCGGAAGGCATCCGCGCCGCACTGGGCCGGGGCTTCCGCGTCACCACGAACACCACTCTGTTCGACGGAGCCGATCCCGCCAGCGTGCGCGCTTTTTTCGACGAGATGATGGAACTCGGTGTCGAGGGCATGATGCTTTCTCCGGGCTACTCCTACGACAAGGCGCCCGACCAGAGCCACTTTCTCGGACGTGCCCGCACTCGCCGCCTCTTCCGCGCCATTCTCTCCAACCGCAAGGCCGATTGGCGATTCAACATGTCGCCGTTGTTTCTTGAGTTTCTGATGGGCAAGCGCGAGTACGCCTGCACTCCCTGGGGCATGCCGACTTACAACGTCTTCGGCTGGCAAAAGCCCTGTTACCTGCTTCAGGATGGCTACGCAGAAACCTTCGACGAGCTTTTGGAAACCACGGAATGGGCCCGCTACGGAACTGAATCCGGAAATCCCAAGTGCGCCAATTGCATGGTCCACAGCGGCTATGAAGCATCATCAGTAAACGACACCTTCGGCTCGCTTCGCGGACTCTGGGCCACGGCTCGCGCTACCTTCAGCCGCTATCGTGACCCCGGCGCGCTCGACCTGCTGAACGAGCCCGCGCGCCCTGTCCACAGCCTGAATCCTCTGGTCCAGATTCAGACCGAGCACACCTCGGCGCAGGAGACTCGCGCATGAGTGGCCGCGAATCAGGGCACCGCGAGCCAGCCAGAACGGCTGTGCCCTCTTCTCTCAATCCTGATTCCCTGGAAGTGGCCGCCGGCACAACCCACGAGCAGCTCGAAGGCTGGATCCCCGAACTCGCCAGCGACGAAGACCTGCGCAACGCGCTGGAGCGCGCCTTCGACTATCGCGGAGACGTGCTCATCACCCGCAAAGACGGAAGCAAAGTCGAGGGTTACATCTTTGACCGCCGTTCCGGCGCAACCCTGGCGGCATCATCAGTCCGGATTCTTCCCAAAGACGGCTCCGCGAAATTAACCATCTCCTACGCCGAGATCGCTGCTCTCGCCTTCACCGGTCGTGACATGGCCGCCGGAAAAAGCTGGGAAACCTGGGTTCGCAAATACTGGGAAAAGAAAGCGGCAGGCGAGAAGAACATTTCGCTCGAACCTGAGTCGCTGGATTAGCTGAAAAGCACTCAGCGTTCAGCATTCAGCTCATCAACAGTTCTGGAAGCTTAGAATTTGATATGGGGAATTGCGACGCTCTTCCCTTTTGTTACCTCAATTTTGCCTTGGGCGAGGTCTTTAAGTTTTCTTTTGTCACCCCGAGCGAAGTCGAGGGGCCACGCTTCGGAAGCTGCCGGTTTTCTGTCAGTGAAAACTCACAATGAGTCATCCTGAGCGAAGCGAAGGGGAAGGACCCCGTACTGCACGCAGGACACGTACTGCTCACAGGTTTTCTCACCAACCGGCACGCACCGGGTCATGGATGCGACCGAAACGCCAACCGGCTGAATGCTGAATGCTGGCCGCTCTCCCCGGCTGCTATATTCCTTCCCAATGTTCTCCCACCGCACCGGCTGGAACCTATCGCAGAACCGCTACTCGCAAGCCGTAGAGCGATGCCGCGCCGGTCAGCGTCCGCTACTCGACCTTACGGCCTCGAACCCTACTGCCGTCGGGCTGCATTACGATCCTGAACTTCTTAGCGCCCTCGCCAATCCTGCGGCGCTCGCCTACACTCCCGATCCCCGCGGACTTCTCTCTGCTCGCGAAGCCGTCTGCCGCTACTACGCTGATCGTGGCGATCAGGTCAACGTCGAACAGATCATCCTCACCACCAGCACGAGTGAAGGCTATACGTTCGTTTTCCGCCTGCTGTGCAATCCCGGCGACGAAGTTCTAGTTCCCTCGCCCAGCTACCCGCTCTTCGACTTTCTGGCCGATCTTCAGGATGTGCACCTCCAGCCCTATCCACTCTTCTACGACCACGGCTGGCACATCGACATCTGTGCGCTGCGCGAGCGCATCACCGAGCGCACGCGCGCCATCATTCTGGTTCACCCCAACAATCCCACCGGATCATTTATTAAGGCGTCGGAGTCCGCCGAACTGAACGCTCTTTGCCGCGAGCACAATCTCGCGTTGCTCACGGACGAAGTGTTCCTCGACTTTCCTCACCACCCTCCGAACTCCGGCCTCGATCGTTCTCTGGATCGTTCTTTCGTCAGCAATCGCCAGGTGCTGACCTTCACGCTTAGCGGCTTGTCCAAAATTGCAGGCCTGCCACAGATGAAATTTTCCTGGATCGCCGTTAGCGGCCCGGACAATGCCGTCCGAGACGCACTCTCGCGCCTCGAACTGATTGCGGATACCTATCTCTCGATGAATGCGCCCATTCAACTCGCGGCCCCAGCGTTCTTCGAGTCACGACGTTCATTCCAGGCGCAGTTGAAATCTCGCATCGCGACGAACCTCGCCGAGCTCGACCGGCAACTCGTCCCGCAACCGCTGTGCTCGCGCCTGGAAATCGAAGCCGGTTGGTACGCCGTCCTGCGCGTACCGGCCACGCGTTCGGATGAAGATCTGGCGATTGAGCTGTTGGAAAATGAAGGAGTGTTGGTCCACCCAGGGCACTTCTATGATTTTCGTTCGGATGGATATCTGGTGGTAAGTCTCATTTCGCCGCAAGCCGATTTTCAGCAAGGGATGCAAAGCATCATTGAAGCGGCGAGTTGAATGCAGTCCCTACTAGGTTTGCCAGATTTGGCTTGTTTGCGTTTCGGGATTTGGTGAGAAGGGGATTCTTTGTCAGTCGCAGCACCCCGTGATTGCGCAACTCAGCTTTTTCCCGCAGAATGAGCTCCTAATGCTGCGAAGACTAGTGCCACTCCTGCTTATCAATTTAGCGGTCGTCATGACATTCACCGTCCTCGTTGTGGTTAACCCTGCCTACGCCCGTTCTGGGTCCCTGCTTATTCTGCTGTTGTTCGTATTCAACTTTTTGTATCTCCGAAATGCCCAACGGAAATATGCGGAGGGTGTGGCAACTGGAGCCCAATCAACACAGCCACCTGCGACTAGACGAGCACTGATGTGGGGTCTCGCT
>JBFXAV010000399.1:0-3632 GCA_050183935.1 Candidatus Korobacteraceae bacterium
TCCCATCATGGGCGCTGTCCTGCGCAAGATCGCGGTTGCCCGTTTTACCCGAACGCTGGGAACCCTGATTACCTCTGGCGTCCCGATTCTCGAGGGCCTCGCTATTACGGCACGCACGTCGGGAAACGCCGTGCTTGAAGAAGCTCTGATGAAAGTACGGAAGGCCATTGAGGAAGGCCGCACGATCGTGGATCCATTGAAGGAAAGCGGTGTGTTTCCCAACATGGTTACGCAAATGATCGGAGTTGGCGAAGCAACCGGCGCGATGGACGCCATGCTGCAGAAGATTGCGGACTTCTACGAAGACGAAGTGGATGCAGCCACCCGGGACATGCTGGCGCTGCTGGAGCCGGTCATGATCTGCTTCCTCGGCGTTGCCGTGGGAGGCATTGTAATTTCTCTGTATATGCCGCTGTTCTCGATGATTGCCAAACTCTCCGGCTAGCCCGCCGTGAAGTATCGCAAGGGGAGCTGTTCCGGGCTAAGGGACGGCTCCGCCAGCCGTTCCGAGTGATTAGGCAGAACCCAGACATCAACCGCGTGCATTGCGGCCAAGACAAGAGTGAATATCGATTTCCGAGATCGTACCTGGCTCACATGGCTGAGCAAAGTGCGCATCATCGTCATTACCTTGCTGTTCGGGATCGAACTGGCGGTAACGGTGCTGGTGCCCAGCGACCTTCCCAAGGGATTGTTCGTTTCCGCCATCCTGTTGTGGTACGCGCTTGCGGCCTTTTTCACTGTGCTGGTTCCCGTTTGGAAAGAAACGGAATTCCAGGCGCGCATCCAGATTGTCTCCGACCTTTGCATGGCCACGGTGGTGGTCTATCTTACGGGAGGCATTGAGAGCTCCTTTCATTTTCTTTATCCGCTCATCATCATTGCCGCCAGTACGCTGCTTCCACGTTCCTGGACGTTCCTGACTGCTGCCCTAGCCTTCATTTTGAACGGAGGCATGCTGGAGCTTTCCTATTTCGGCGTGATTCCCTCATATCCTCCAACGCACGCCAGCCTGCGTTCCTTGCAGGTGGCCATCTTCATCAATCTGTGTGCTTACATGGCGATCGCATATCTGGCGAGCCATCTCAGCAATACTTTGCGGCAGGCCAGTGCGCAGCTTCGTCACAAGAGCGGAGCCCTGGAGGATTTACAGGCTATTCACGGAAACATTGTAGATTCCATCAACGAAGGCCTCGTTACCACACGCCTCGACGGGCACGTGACCCTGATCAATGCTGCCGGAGAAAAGCTCCTGGAACGCTCGCAAGAAGAGGTCTTCGGACGCGCCGTCCAGGATCTCTTCGTCGAACCACTTCCGAGCCTGGGGGAAGAAGCGTTGCGCTGCGAGCTGCGGTCGCGCGTGCCCTCTGGCCGATATAAAACATTTGCTTTGTCGCGTTCCGTGCTGGAAGTCCCAGGTCGCGGCGCCGTTGGCTACGTCTATACTTTCGACGATCTCACGGAAATTCGCCGCCTGGAGCGTGAAGTACGGCTGCGGGACCGCCTGACTGCTGTGGGCCGCATGGCTGCGGCCATCGCGCACGAGATTCGCAATCCGCTTTCTTCCATCGCTGGATCGGTCAAGATGCTTTCACAGGTTGCAGTGCTCGACCAGGAGCAGCGCACGCTGGTAAATATTGTCACCCGTGAATCTGAGCGCTTGAATAATATCGTCACGGATTTTCTCAGCTATTCCCGCGAAAAGCAGTATCAGTTCACCCTTTCCGACCTGGTGCCCCTGTTGCAGGACACACTTACACTGCTGGAGAACCGGCATGCGGGCGAGTCTTCCGGCAAGAGTGGAGAAGAGCCTCCCGGACGGCTGCGCGTTGTTCGCAGATTCGCGGGTTCGCAGGCGCATGCCCTTGTGGACGGCGACCGCATCAAGCAGGTCTTCTGGAACATTTGCGACAACGCAGCGCGCGCCATGCCGGATGGCGGCACGCTCACTGTTACCTTGCGCTCGCGCGAGGGCTGGTGGACCATCAGCTTTGCCGATACTGGTCCCGGATTAAGCGAAAAGGACAAGGTATTTGAGCCGTTTCAGTCTACGACTGGAGGCACAGGGCTGGGGCTGGCAATCGTCTACCAGATCGTGCAGGCGCACGATGGCAAGATTTTCGCCCGTTCGGCGCCCGGTCATGGCACAGAGTTTGTTATTGAGTTGAAGCATGTTCTTCCTCCATCCCCCGGTGAGCAGGAGGACCCCGCACTTGCCGCAGCCGCTCATGGCGCGTCTGCAGATGCGGAGAAGGTATTCCATGGGTAATGTCCTGGTATGTGACGACGAGCGCTCCATCTGCGAGATGCTGGAGCTCGTTCTCCGCAAGGAGGGTCACAAAGTTGAGACCGTCGGCAGCGGAGAGGCTGCAAAGAAGAAGATCGAATCGGCGCTGTTCGACATTATTGTCACCGATATCCGGATGCCCAAAATCACCGGGATTGAAGTCCTGCGTTACGCTCACAGCATTTCTCCGGATACGGCCGTGGTGCTCATTACCGCCGTGGACGATCTGGAGGCCGCCGTGCAAGCCGTGAAGGCTGGCGGCGCGTTCGATTACCTGCGAAAGGGGCCAGGCTTGATCGAAGACGTGAAAGTTGCCGTGCAGCAGGCATTCGCCCAGCAGTCGCTGCGCCGCCAGAATTTTGCATTGCGCCGCGATGCCGCCGGACGCAATTCACTGGAGAACATCGTGGGCATCAGCGGTGGGATGGAGCAGCTCAAGACCACCATTCGCACCGTAGCTTCCACCAACAGCACCGTGCTGGTGCACGGCGAAAGCGGCACGGGCAAGGAACTAGTCGCCCGGGCGGTACATGCCTGCTCCCCGCGCGCGGCCGAGCCGTTTGTCTCCGTCAACTGCGGCGCCTTTCCGGAAACGCTGCTGGAAAGTGAACTCTTCGGCTACGTCAAGGGTGCGTTTACGGGAGCGAACCAGAACAAGCGCGGACTGTTTGAAGTGGCTCACGGCGGTACGATTTTTCTCGACGAAATCGGCGAGATGACATTGGCCATGCAGGTAAAGTTGCTGCGCGTGCTCCAGGAGCGCCAGGTGCGTCCAGTCGGTGGCACGGGCGAGATTGCCATTGATGTTCGCGTTATCGCTGCTACGAATCGCGACCTCGAGCAGAGGGTCGCCGAGGGCAGCTTCCGCGAGGATCTCTATTACCGGCTGAGCGTTATCCCGGTGCACGTACCTCCATTGCGCGAGCGTCCGGAAGATGTATCGTTGCTGGCGAATCATTTCTTGAAAAAATATGCGCGCGCCGCCAACAAGAACGTCACGAATATTGCTCCGGAGTCACTGCGCGCCCTTGCCGGGTATGACTGGCCTGGCAACGTCCGGCAGTTGGAGAATACGATTGAACGCGCGGTTGCACTGGAGCCCTCGGACATCCTGCACGTGGAAGCTCCTATGGAGCGCCGCCTGAAGGCCGCTACCAACGGAAATGGCGCGTCTTCCAGCCTTCCAGCGGAAGGGCTCGACATGGAGCGCTACATCGCGGACCTGGAGCGTTCTCTTATCCAGAACGCTTTGCGGCAGTCTGGCGGTGTGCAGACCAAGGCTGCTGAGATGCTCAAGCTTTCCTACCGCAGCTTCCGGCACCTACTGAAAAAATACGACCTTTAG
>JBFXAV010000400.1:0-3623 GCA_050183935.1 Candidatus Korobacteraceae bacterium
GTGGACATGGCTGTTCTTGGCCACGCAGCATTGCACCTGAATGTAAAGCCGGCCTTCACAGTGGCAGATGCCGCGCGCAATCTCCAGCGTCTGGACTCCACGCTGCTACAGCAATTCATGGTGCGATGCGGGGATGGGCTCCAATTCCTGGCGGCCCCCGAGCACTCGGAGTCCCTCGGCTTTGCGCAGCCGGGAATTCAGCAAATTGTCGATGTACTTGCTGGTGGTTTTGAGTACGTATTGGTGGACCTGTCCACCCGTCTCGACCTTATAACCAGCAGCATGGCAGCGATCTCCGATCGAGTGCTGATTACTGCTCACGCGGACGTGCCTTCGCTATGGAGCGCTTCGCGTATCCGAAAAACATTCACATTCCAAAGCGAGGAACAGGTTCAGCTCGTACTTAATCGCTTCGAGAAGATTCCCGGGTTCAGCGATTCTGAAATCGAAGCTGCGACGAATATGAGGCTGTTCTGGAAGGTTCCGAACCAGTACGAGGTCGTGTCGCAAGCGGTGAATCGTGGCACGCCGGTGGTCATGCAGAAGAACCTTGAAATTACTAAGTCCTTTGCGGGACTGGCGGAAGCACTAGCGACCCAGGGAAGCGAGAAGCGCCGAGCAACATCCTTGTTTGCGTTTACACACTGACGAGAAAACCATGAGCCTGCCACAAACGATTCCGCAAAATTATCAGGACATCAAGACTGATCTGCATCGCCGCATACTCTCGCGCCTCGACCTGGCAAAGGTTGGGCGGATGCCCATGGATGCCGCCCGCGCCGAGGTGCTGGGAATTATCCGCAACACCATCGCAGCGGAAAGCGTGCCCCTGAGCCTGCCAGAACGGGAACAGGTCTCGCGCGAGGTGCTCGACGAAATCTTCGGGCTGGGTCCACTGGAGCCACTGCTCCAGGATCCTTCGATCTCGGACATCCTGATTAACGGCTGTGAGCACGCCTACATCGAGCGCCACGGCCGACTGGAAGCCATAGACCTGGTGTTCCGTGATGACCAGCACCTGATGCAAATCATCGACCGCATTGTCTCCCGAGTCGGGCGGCGCGTGGACGAGTCCTCACCGATGGTGGATGCGCGGCTCTCCGATGGATCCCGCGTGAACGCCATTATTCCGCCGCTGGCGCTCGATGGTCCGGTGCTTTCGATTCGTCGCTTCATCAAAGAAGTGCTAACGGACGAGGTGCTAATCGCCAAAAAGAGCATGACGAACGCCATGCTGGAACTCCTGCGAGCTATGGTTCCTGCAAAACTCAATATTTTGGTTTCTGGCGGCACAGGCGCCGGCAAGACCACGGTACTGAACATGCTCTCGGGATACATCCCCAACTGGGAGCGAATTATCACGATTGAAGACGCCGCCGAGTTGCAGCTCAAGCAGGAGCATGTGGTCAGGCTGGAAACCCGGCCTCCGAACATCGAGGGCAAAGGCGCCATTAAGCAACGTGAGCTGGTGATCAACAGTCTGCGCATGCGCCCGGACAGAATCATTGTGGGTGAGGTCCGCGGCCAGGAGGCCTTCGACATGCTCCAGGCAATGAACACGGGGCATGAGGGTTCGCTGACCACCGTGCACGCCAACTCGCCGCGTGATGCCCTGTCGCGTGTGGAAAACATGGTCTCCATGGCGAACCTGAATATTCCGGACCGAGCCATACGCCAGCAGATTGCTTCCGCCATTCACGCTGTGATTCAAGTGGAGCGCCTGAGTGACGGCTCCCGCAAGATTGTTGGAATCTCCGAGGTGCTCGGCATGGAAGGAGAAGTAATCACCATGCAGGACATCTTCGTGTTTGACCGCAAGGGAATGGCGCCCGACGGTTCGGTGCGAGGAACATTTCGGGCAACCGGAATTCGTCCCAAGTTCAGCGAGCGCATGGCCGCAGCGGGGTACCGCGTCAATCCCGCGATTTTGGAATCGTCCGAGTCCGTGTAGGAAAAGCATAAGGAACTGGCAATGATTGCAACCTTACTAGTGATATTTCTGGCCGTGGCTCTTGCCGTGTTTGCTTTTTTGGCAGCCTACGATCAGAAACACGCTCAGGCTCGCGTGCTGCGCGAGCGCCTGAGTGCCGTGGAACAAGCTGTAAACCGTGAAGGCGAGCGCGAGGAAATCTCACTCCTGCGTGATGAATTGTTAAGTGGCATCCCGGCTTTGCATCGATTCCTGGTGCAATCCGAGCGCCTGCCGAGATTGCAGATGTTCCTTGCGCAGGCCGGAGTGCAACTAAGGCCGGGAAAGTTTTTGCTGCTGTCCGCAACTAGCGGGATGGCGGCAGCCTTGTTTGCCACACTTTTGGTCGATGTGTCCGCAATTGTACTTTTGGCATTGGGATGCGGCATCGCGGCGCCAGTAGCAGTTGTCGCCTTTTGGCGCACGCGGCGTCTGGACTTGTTCACCCAACAGTTCCCGGAGGCGCTCGACCTCCTTGGGCGCGCTGTGCGGGCGGGTTACGCATTCACTAGCGCGCTGGAGTTCATGGCAGTGGAGATGCCGGAGCCGGTCTCGGGAGAGTTTCGCAGGTTATTTGAGGAGCATCGCTTTGGGCTTCCTCTTCGCGATGCCTTGCTGAATATGGCCGAACGCGTGCCGATTCTAGACGTTAAGTTTTTTGCCACTGCGCTGCTGGTGCAACGCGACACGGGCGGCAACCTCGCGGAGATTCTCGACAAACTTTCATACGTGATGCGGGAGCGCTTCAAGCTCCAACGGCAGGTGAAAACCTACACGGCGCAAGGAAGGCTGACTTGCGGAATCCTAATGGTGGTCCCGCCAGGCGTTGCGTTGGCTATGCACACAATGAATCCAGCATTCATGAAGCCCTTGTTCCATGATCCGCTGGGACACTTTCTTCTGGGCACCGCAATTGCGCTCCAGATCGTAGGTTTTCTCATCATCCGCAAGATTATTCAGGTGCAGGTGTAAGCGATGGAAGTGGTGCTTGTTATCGTGCTGTTTCTAAGTTTGGCTGCTGCGCTGTTTGCTTTCGCGGTGGCTCTGTCCATGCCCAAATCCGAGATGGCGGCGCGGCTTTCCACGCTGCTTTCCGAAAAATCAGAGCCGCAAGCAACTCCAGCGATCCAGCAGAGGCTGGAAGAAGCCGCCGAGCGCCTGGGGCAGATCGCTCCAAAGTCCCCCGCTCAGTTGAGCAACACGCGCGCGCTGCTCCTGAATGCAGGACTGCGGGAGCCGCGGCACATGACCTACTACATCGCGGCGCGCATTGCGTTCGCAGGGCTGACGCTTCTCGCGATTGTTCTAACCGGACTGGTTTTCCGGCAGCCTGTGCTGCTCGCAGCAGTCGCGATCGCTTACAGCGTTCCTCGTGTGTTCCTGAAGCGTGCAGCTCGCAAACGACAGCACGCCATTCAGATGGGACTGCCGGACGCACTGGATCTGGCAGTGATTTGTGTTGAATCCGGGATTGGCCTCGATGGAGCGATCCGGCGGGTTGCCGATGAACTTGGCGACGTCCACACGGAACTGAGCGAAGAATTCTTGCTGGTGAATTTTGAGATCCGCGCGGGGACCCCACGTCCTGATGCACTGCGCTACTTGGGCGAGCGCACAGGAGTGGATGACATTAAAAGCCTGTCAGCGGTATTGA
>JBFXAV010000401.1:0-3619 GCA_050183935.1 Candidatus Korobacteraceae bacterium
TGGCTTTGCCAGCGCCCTTGCGGTGCGGAGTGCTCGCTCTGGCGCGGATGCCGGGTGTGGCGAAGTACGCGGTCCGCGGCACGCGTCTGAAGCAAAGCGAATCACGATAGGTTGTTACGAATCGGCTCATGTTCCTGTGGCTATTTCAATCTTCGGTTCGGGTCCTGGATTGGGCGGGGAACCAATTGCCATGGCGGCGCACGCGACGGGCGGCCCACGCGACCGGGCGACGCGGCGAAGAAGATGCTTACTTTTACCTCCGCCGCCAGGGGTATGTGATGGTGGCGCGTAATTTTCGCTCCCGGCGCAGGCGAGGGGAGATTGACTTAGTGGGCTGGGACGGCGACGTGCTGTGCTTCATTGAGGTGAAGACCCGTACAACTCATGACGTAAAGCCTGCAGAGGCCGCTGTGGATGAGGACAAGCGGCGAGAGTTGAGCGCCATGGCACGGGAGTACTGGAGGGGGGTGACACGGGCAGGGAAGTCCGCCAGCATCCGCTTTGACATTGTGAGCATCTATTACGAAAGTGCGCTGCCTCCGCAGGTCACCCTATTCAAAAATGCCTTCCCTATGACGTAGTATGAAGGCCGGGGCTTCCCCGTTGAGCATTCGGCTCCGGGGGCGTGCGCCCGTTTGTGAAAGGAAGTGTCTTCGTTGCCCGAGTTGAGAAGAGATCCCGTTGTTGGACGGTGGGTGATTATCTCCACCGACCGCGCCAAACGCCCAACCGACTTTCTGAGGGATGGCGTACAGATGCAGGGCGGATTTTGTCCTTTCTGTTATGGCAATGAGAGCAAGACGCCTCCGGAGATTCTGGCGTACCGTCCGCAGTCCAATGGCGGGCCGCCTCCGGCGAAGGACAGCCCGGGGTGGTCGGTGCGCGTGGTTCCCAACAAATTTCCCGCGTTGGGCATTGAAGGCAATGTAAGCCGCCAGGCCGAAGGCCTCTACGACAAGATGAACGGTGTGGGGGCGCATGAGGTGATCATTGAGACGCCTGAGCACGGCGCCACACTGGCAACACTACCGGACAAAGGCGTGGAAGATGTTTTTTGGGCTTTCCGCGACCGCATCCTCGATCTGCGGCAGGACAAGCGCTTCAAATACATCCTGATTTTCAAGAACCACGGCGAGGCTGCCGGCGCATCGCTGGAACACGCGCACTGCCAGTTGATCGCGCTTCCTATCGTTCCGCGGCGCGTGTCGGAGGAACTGGAAGGCGCGAAGCAGTACTTCATCTACAAGGAACGCTGCGTCTTCTGCGACATCATCCGGCAGGAGCTGGATACTGGCTCGCGCGTGGTTGCCGAAAACAAGGACTTTGTCACCATCGCGCCATATGCTCCACGATTCCCGTTTGAGACGTGGATTCTGCCTAAGCGCCACGAGTCGGCATTTGAGCACTCGTCCACCTCCATGTTCGAGAACCTGGCGCGATCGGTGAAGACGCTGCTCGCCAAGGCGCATAACGTGCTGGACAATCCGGCGTACAACCTGGTGTTCCACACCTCTCCCGTGCAGGATCCGCACCACGAGCACTACCACTGGCACATTGAGTACATCCCCAAGCTGACGAAGACGGCAGGCTTTGAATGGGGCACGGGTTTCTACATCAACCCCACGCCGCCGGAAGAGGCTGCACGCTTTCTGCGCGAGGCCAGCCAGGAGATCGCCGAGCCAGTGGGAACTCTGTAGTCCCGTGCGACCGCTGGTCGCCCCGCAAGCCCGTTCGTTTATACTCTCGCATTCAAAACTTCGAGTCGAGATTCATTCCTGAACACTGATATTCCAGCTTGGGTCGAGCGCATTCGCCGTGGGGAGCCCCGTGCACTCGCACGCGCTCTCACTGTGGTTGAGAACCGTGATAAGCAGGGCCTCGAACTGCTGAAAGCACTGTTTCCCTACAGTGGACGAGCGCAGGTTATCGGGCTTACCGGCGCTCCTGGAGCCGGCAAGAGCACGCTGGTGGATCAACTGGCGCGCGAGTACCGCAAGCAGGGGCTCACAGTGGGAATCGTTGCGGTTGATCCCAGCAGTCCTTACAGCGGTGGAGCGATTCTGGGCGACCGTATCCGCATGCAGGCGCACCACGCCGATTCCGGCATCTACATTCGCAGCATGGCCACGCGAGGCTCGCTCGGGGGCCTGGCGTGTACCACTGCCGATATAGCCACCGTGCTCGACGCCAGCGGGCGGGATGTGGTGCTGATCGAAACGGTTGGCGTAGGTCAGGATGAAATTGATATCGTCCGGCTGGCGGACGTCACGGTGGTCATCCTGGTGCCGGGTATGGGCGACGATGTACAGACCATCAAGGCCGGCATCATGGAGATCGCTGATATTTTTGCCATCAACAAGGCCGACCGCGATGGCGCTGATCGCGTGGAGCGTGAAGTCCATGCCATGCAGTCTCTGGCTGCGCGCAGCGACCACTGGACACCTCCAGTGGTCAAGACGGTGGCGACGGACGGTAGCGGAATCAGCGAACTGGCTGGAACCATTGCTTCTTACCGGGAGTTTCTGGAGCGGGAAAATCGGCTGGGAGAGAAGCGTCGCGAGAACTGGCAGGAGCGGCTAGTGGAGATGCTGCGCGATGCGCTACTGGAGCGTGCGCGCGTGCGTCTCTCAAAGGACGAGCTTGCGCGGTATGTCGCCGAAGTCGCCGAGCGCAAGCGCGACCCGTATACTTTGGTGGAGGAGCTTGCGGGCCCGTTCCCGGCGTGCTCCGGGTAAATTTCATCATGTTTGCCATCGATCATCTCGGAATTGCCGTGCGCTCGCTGGAAGCAGCCAAGGAGTTTTACCGCAAGCTCGGCATGACGGTTCTGGGCGAGGAAGTGGTGGAACAGGAGCGCGTTCGGCTGGCGATGGTGCCGGTAGGGGAGAGCCGCATCGAGCTGCTGGAGGCGACCTCCGAGGATTCTCCCATCGCTAAGTTTGTGGCCAAGCGCGGTGAAGGTCTTCACCATGTTGCATTGCAGGTGGAGGACCTGGTTTCTACTGTTGAGAAGCTCAAGCGCGATGGCGTACGCCTGGTGAACGAGCAAATTCAGGTTGGCGCCGGCGGGCACCTTTACGTATTTGTGCATCCTTCCAGCGCCGGAGGGGTACTGCTGGAGCTTTGCCAGGACCCGCCGCAGGGCGTTTGATCTGTCTGCTCACCGCTTCCCATGCTCATAGTAGGAATTGACACCTCCGGACGAAACGGCAGCCTTGCCCTGGCGGAAGGTGATGATCACGGGTTCCGCAGCCTGGAGTTGGCCCCACTTGCTTCCGGGATGTATTCCGCCCAGCTCATTCCGCTGCTCAAGGAACTTCTGGCACGCCATGGATTCGACAAAAGCGCTATGGAGGCATTCGCAGTCGTGACCGGTCCTGGTTCGTTTACCGGGCTACGGGTGGGACTCTCCACGGTGAAGGCGCTGGCAGAGATCAGCGGGAAGCCGGTCGCCGCAATCTCTTCACTGGAACTGTCGGCATTTTCCGCGAACGATGGCGGCCATGTGATCGCGGCGCTCGATGCTGGGCGGGGCCAGGTGTTTCTAGGAGAGTATCAGATTGGAGGCGGAGGCTCGCTGATGGTCCGCGAGTGGCTGGCTACGATGGAAGAGTTGATT
>JBFXAV010000402.1:0-3618 GCA_050183935.1 Candidatus Korobacteraceae bacterium
GACGTCCCCATAAAGAGAAAGCTCAGGAGGGCAATAAGACTTCTTAATTGTTGGAAGCTGCTGGCCGGTCTGATTTCTGTCTTCCATTTACACTGCTCCTGCGCTTGCACCAAAGTAGCAAGCTCTATAGAATCATATTGTTACAGCTTTAAAGGTTATGATACTGCAACTAAACCGAAATGGGAAGGAGATTAGTTTTGGGAAGAATCAGCAGTGTATACGCGGGGATGAACCAAAGAATGTACGCAGCCAAAGTTCCAGTGCGACCACCGAGTTCATTTCCCAAGCGGGGAATATAAGCTGATCGTTGAGCTGGCTGCGATGCTCCTCGAACGCATCTGCGAACCTGGCGGGGTTCACATAGCCGAACTGCACAGCTGAAAGCGTCTGCCCCTCGAAGTACTCCCGAAACCTGGGAAATCCGGCGGCAGCAGCCCCGCTGTTCACCGCCGTCAGGTCGGCTTTTGAGAAACGCAGGCGGATGGGTTCGGGAAGAATGCCGCGCATAGCCTCGCGGAATAATCCCTTGTATAAGCCCTTAAGGTTGACGACCTCCGAGGGAATTGCCATCACGAACTCGACTATGTCGCGGTCCATGAAAGGATAGGCCTTTTCCAGACCACAGGAGGCAGCAAGCTTGTTGTAATCCTCAAACAAGTTGAGAACGTAAGTCCAGGTGAAGTACTCGTGAAGCTTTTCGATGTGCTTGCTGGGAAAGCGGTCGGCAGTCGGGCGTTGAGCAATTCTGCGCTCGTAGGCAAGTTTGCGCAGGTGTTTCGAGTACCAGCCTGGCCCATCCAGCCGGCCGGAGCAGCGCAGGAGCGCACGCATGAGGCGCACCATGGCGTTGGGAATGAGGCTACGGAAAAAAGTACCAAAGCACCTCAAATTGGCCCCCTCCCTCATCGATCTGGCAAAGATACGGTATTCCCGGCGGAACTGAAGCCAACGAAAGGTGCGGAGCAAATCCTGTAATCGGGCAGTGCTGGCCATGATCTGATCGCCATAATCGCCGTGGAGAATTGTTGTGCAGCCGAGATCCCGAGCGGCGGCAAAAGCTTCCAGATCCCCCTGTAAGTACATCCGCGGAAACTCCGTTCGCCAGAGCCACTTCTGTTCGTCCACATAGCGAAATGGCGGGCTGGGCAACCTGTGAATGCCAATCCCATACATTGCTTCAATGTCGGTGAGATAGTCCTTTTCGTCGGCATCGGAGCCATCAGGAAAGACTTGCGAAAGACCGCGTGCTTCAGCCACGGCCGCGCCCGACTGCCATAGCTTCGTTGCCTGGCAAAGAATCGCGGAAGAATCGAGACCGCCGCTGACCATGACCGCGACCGGTCCGGAAGCTCGCAGCCGTCGTCGAACCGCCTGCTCAAACAATGCGCGCAGTGCCTCGGCGTACTCCTGAACGGATCCGAGCCGGATTTGTCGCATAGGATCGAAGCTCCAGTGTCGAAACTCGCGAACCTCCCCTGGAGTGATCAGGACCGTGTAACCCGGCTGGACCCGGATTACATTCTTGAAGCATGTGAGCCGCAGCTCGTGAGGATCGCCTCCGATTAGGAGATCAGCGAGAACAAGGTCATTGGGCTGTCGGTTGACGTCAGGATGCTCGAGTATCCCCTTGATTTCTGACGCAGCAATGACGATCTTGGGAGAGACCCAAAAGTAGAGCGCCCTCGCCCCAGCAAGATCGCGCGCGAATAACAGATGCTTCTTGCTGCCGTCGTAGATCGCCAGTGCGAAATCGCCGATCAGCCGCCCCGCAAAATTCTCTCCGAAGCGGCGGTAACAGGCGAGCACCAGGGAAGAATCCGGCAGTTCGGCGGCATGAGAGCCGAGATCGGAGGCAAGCAATGCAATCAGCTCTTCACGATTGTCCAGGCGCCCGTCGAAGCAGATTGCCAGGTTCCCGCCATGTACGGCGGGTTGAAGCTCATCGAGTCCCTTCACCGCACTTTGCAGGCACTGGTAGACGAGTCCGGCGGAGCCGCCCGTCCAGAAGCGTGGGCCGTCGGTTGCCACATGACGCATCGGGGCAACCAGCTTCGCAAGCGTCTCGAGGTTGGCAGGGCGTCCATCGCGATGGAAGAGTGCGACGATCCTGCTCATGGAGACAGCGCCTCCTGCATCAGGTCAGCGAGAATGGCATCGGCGACCTCTGGCACCAGGCCCAATCGCCGAGGATGACTCAGGCGCTTGACCGGCACGGAGGTCCGGAGCCGGTTCGCAAAGGCAAACTGTCGTTGAAGCCTTGCGGGGGTGAGCACGGAGTCGTTGAAAGCGCTCTTGATGAGCGCGATGAAACGTTCCTGCCCTTCCACTTCTCCGATCGAGATACTTTCGCCATTCGGTTCCGGTGGCACCATGTAAAGCACAGCTAACGGAACTGGATGCGAGACATGCTGATCGCCGCTCAGGGCAAAGATCATCTTGTTCGTCAGCGTGTTCATGGGAATCGACCGGCGTCCCTGGAAGAACGCATCCGCGGATTCTGGCAGAAGCTTGAGCCTCGGGATGCTGGGGTAGGCCAGCACGCCGCGCTCGCCAAATTCGAGCACCAGAACGTCGTCAGTGAGCAGTGGGTAGCCTCTGCTTAAAAACACAGATGCCAACGTTGACTTCCCGTAGCCGCAGTTTCCAAGAAAGGCAATGGCCTTCCCATCCACTACAACACTGGTGGCATGGAGCGGTTCGATGCCGCGTGCCAGCAGACAGAAGGACAGCACCTGCCCGAGCAAATATGTGAAGAGCACCTCGTCAGAAACTCCGGTGCAGCGCCTCCAAAGCACGCGGGAGCCATCGCTCGAGACGGCAAATTCGAAGTGGTTTCTCCAGAGGGCACGTGCAGAGCCGTCCTGAAAAAGACTGTACTCCCAAAAGCCATCATCTTCATGGTGAACACGAACACCCTGGCATGCTTCCGCGAGCTGGTGTTCCTGGGTTTCGCACAGTTCCACGTCAGCCCCTGAGCTGCCTGGGTGCAACTCCGGGCACGGCAGAGCAACGGACGAAGCAATTCGAAGTCCGTACAGGGAAAAGAGTCTGGGTTGCTGAGGCATGCGGCGTTAGGGATGAAGATATCACCGGTGGGTGTTCTGGCATAGTTCACCAGATGGGCCGTACCAAGGATATCCAGCTACTAGGCTTTCCCGCGTACGAACGCAGCCAGCTTCCGGAAGGCCAAGGCAACAGGACGGAGGACTCGAAATGCGAAATACCCAAAAGAAAGCCCGCGGGGTAGGCGCATCCAGGACCACTCTACCGAGCCAGGGGTAACGGCCAGCCGGAGCAGGTATGCAAGCTGCCAGCTTCTGTGCGGCCTGAGGCGCAGCAGGATCGAGTGCGGTCCGGGATCGGACGCGTTGCCTACAAGGCAATTCATGCAGTCGGAAAACACACTCTCCATGCTGGAGGCGTCCCTGGAGCTCGCCTCCATTTCCGGCGGCAATGGGTGCTGGAAGACGGCAGAAGACATGCGAAGGGCGAGATGAACGAACTCCAACGTGCCGGTCGAGTGCGCACGTTCGCGGAGGATACGCCAGTCGAGGGACCGTTCTGATGTTGCGAGCTCGTGAATATCCGCGATCCAGATCAGGGACGACCAATAATGCT
>JBFXAV010000403.1:0-3597 GCA_050183935.1 Candidatus Korobacteraceae bacterium
TTGTCCAAAGCGGATTCGGGGGCGCACCCCATGCCGGGAGAGCAGACGGGCAAGGTGCGGAGCCAGCGTCATATCGCCCCAGTAGCAAATATCCGTTTCCGGATTTCCGTCGCGCAGAGTGTAGGAAATATGAGCTGGCGTGACTGGCAGTTGCAGTTCCACTGCCGGCTCCAACAATGAGGAGTAGAACGGAAGCACGTCACGGCCATTGCTGCTCCCTCCCTCGGGAAACACTACTACCGTGACGCCCGCGCGCGCCGCTTCCGCCATCTGTTCCGCTACCCGGTGGACGTCGGCGCGGCGGCGACGATCGACAAAGATTGTTCCCGAAAGCCGCGCCATGCTCCCAAAGACAGGCCAGCCCACTACTTCTTTCTTTGCCACGAAGATGCACGGGGTGATTGCCGAAAACACCAGCACATCCAGGTAGCTCAAATGATTGGCCACCAGCAAGGTGTTGCGCGGCGGAACTCCATTGCAGTCGCATTCCACGCCCAACCGCCGCAGGCAGGTCTTGCACCAGCGATGCAGCCAGGCTGCACGCTCCGCCAGCGGCATCCCAGTGGTCGCGCTTCGCCACGCATGATCGGCCATCGCCTGCAGGATGGTGCCTGCCAGACTGGAACCGCGCGCCACTGTTCGCAACAGAGAACTTACCTTCACTCGATCCGCCAGAAACTTGCACCTGATGCACTGCGCACCCGCTTCCTCTACCGGTTTGCGGGGAAAATTCGCTGTGACTTATACGCTGCTAGTGAATCAGTGTACTAACGCGAAGCAACTTCCTGCGGCTGGATGTGCTGTTATGGATAATCTGCAAATAGCCCGCAAAGCCCTCATGAAAACCACGGCCGCTATCTGCTGTCTGCTGTCAATGACCACAGCCGTGCTGCTGAGCGCGCGCGTCCCCATGGCGGCGCAGACTATTCCCATTGATCTCGCCCAGTCCTTGATCACGGTTCGCGTCTTTAAGACCGGTTTGTTCTCCGTCTTCGCCCATGACCATGAGATTCGCGCGCCATTGTCGGCAGGAAGCATCACTCTGGCTCCCAATGCTTCCGTCGAGTTCGTAGTCCCCACGGCAAAGATGGTTGTGCTTGATCCCAAGCTCGCTGCCGACAAACGTGCCGAAGTGCAGGAAACCATGCTGGGTCCCAAGGTGCTTGATGTCCAGCGATATCCCGAAATCCGCTTCCGCACCACGCAGGCCAACGCCGCAGGTCAGGGAAGATGGATCGTCGATGGAGAACTAACGATTCGCCAGGAAACTCATCCCGTGCGAGTCACGGCGGAAGTGGCTGAGGATGGGAGTTATCGCGGCGCCATCAACATCCGACAGAAAGACTTCGGCATTCAGCCCATCAGCCTCGCAGGCGGCACAATCAAAATTAAGGATGAAATTCGGATTGAATTCAGAGTAGTCGCTGCGGAGTGACTGTCGGCCAAGCGATGAGGGTATTCCTTTACCCAGGCGTTGATGAAACACACCGGCAAGCTGCTCGCACATCAGGCAGACAGCAACGTGCTACCTGCGCCTGCAGCGTGCGACTCTCCCGGCGCGGCCGCCGCCGGCTTCTTCGCAGGACTTGCTGGACTTGTTTCGCCCGCATTCACCACTTCCTGCAAAGCCTGGAGAGCTTGCTGGGCTTCTTCCCGATAGAGCTGAATCAGCTTTCGATCCTGGAAGTACCGCAGCACCGAACCCGCACTGGCCCCCAGCAAAAAAATCGCTAGCCCGGTAAGCACATTCATTGCAGTCCTCCGCCACTCGAGTCGGGGAGAATGAGGAGACACAGTATCCCCTGACGCCATGATGGTCAAGACTGCGCTCGTAATTCACGCCTGGTAACCAGCGTAACTGTGCCCGGAAGTACCCGAATCGTGGCCTCATCCTCTCGGCGGACTACGCAATTAGGTTAGTAGTTGAACTGCAATTGCAGCCGCATCAGGTTCCCCTTCTGGCGGTTCCATGGATTGCGCGAGTCGTGCGTGGTGCGGTCCGAGCGCCCATAGCTTGCGGTTAGCTCCAGTGCAGGATTCATCTGCCACTCCACTCCGAACTCCTGCTCGCGTACCAGGTAGCGGCGGGCATCCAGTTCGAACTTCTTGCCTCCGTCGTAGTACTGGCCTTTTACGAACGCGGTCAGGTACTGGTCTCGCACTCTCCGCCGGTACATCAGTTGTGCGTATCCGCCCATCAGGTGGCTATCTTCAATTGTGTTGGATTGCGGGTTATAGGCCGGACCGCGGCCAATGTTGTACTCAGCCTGGAAGCCAAACGGTTGCGGATACAGAACCAGCGTCATGGCAGCACGTGCGTCGCGAAATGCAGCCGGGCCTGTTGTCGTGGCTCCGCGTTCTGCAATCGAGTACTCGCCGGTGTAGCCCTGAATTCCCGGCTCCAGAATCTGCTTCTTGCCAAGCTGAAATGGGTAGCTGATGCGCGCCACTTTGTGTAGTCCATCATTGCCCTCGGCACGGTTGGCCGACTGGCCATTGAACAGCCCTACCGCTCCCATGCCATAGTCTCCGGAGCCTTTGAGTCCGGACTCCGTCAAATGCCGAAAGCGCGCTCGAACCTGTTTGGGCGCGTAGAAGAACAGGAGCGCCAGGTCGCGCTCGTTCAGAATCGCGCTGTTCAGGGAGTCCGAACGATCCAGGCTCAGACGGTTTGAGCTGGATTGCAGGTTCTCGAAGCCAAATGGAATCTTGGACTGTCCCACACGGATGCGGAACTCCTTCTCGCGGTCCAGGTTCACATCAAAGTAGAGGTCGCGAATCTGCCCGAAGTTAAGCCCCCCGCCTGAAGAGGCGAAGTCCGGCTGGAAGTACATGGAGACGCGATCATTCAGGTCACCGGAAAATACCAACCGCGCCCGCCGGATAGCAATGCCATTGTTGCCACCGATTGAGCGGTCGCACTGCTCGCATGTGAGCAATGGGTTGGTTTCCAAGAGACGGTTGTAGCGAAACTGGGTGTAGCCGCGCAGGCTGATGCGGTCATACCACTTCCCAGGCTCTTCTGGCTCAGGCCCCCGGGCGATGGGGATCTCCACCGTTCGTGGTCGCTGCGCCGGGAGAGAAACCGGGCGCGTGCTTGCCGTCAACACCGGCGGCGGCAACTCACCTGTGGTCTCTGTCGTTGTTGGCTGGGTAAATGCCGGTTGGTGTGGTTCTACTGGCCTGTCTGCCAAGCCTGGCGTCTGCGACCTGACCACTTCTCCAGCAGCCGTTCCTGCCGCTGGTCGTTCTCCGCGCAACTCCAGCAGCATCTGCTGCATGGCTTCAAACTGCTGGTCGCGACGCCGCAGATCCTGCTTCAGGTCTTCGATCTGGGTCTGCTGAGCCTGAATCTGGCCCTGCTGGGCATCCAGGAGTTGCCGCAATTCTTGGAAGGCTTCGTGGCTATTTTCCGCCTCCGGCCGCTGCCATTCCGGACCTTGGCAGTACCCGTAAGAGACCACACCCACCATCAGGAAAAGAAGAACCTGTCGCAAACGATTCATACAAGGTTCATCTTTCAGTAACAAAGTTAAATTTCGATGAACGATTGATGAATGGAATGTAAAAATGGCCATGGGGAATCTATCCCCAAAC
>JBFXAV010000404.1:0-3589 GCA_050183935.1 Candidatus Korobacteraceae bacterium
CCGGAGCGCCACAGACGCAGCTACGCATCGGCCAGATGGGAATCGAGCGTGCGAATCCTGAGTACGTGCCAATAGGTGTCATGAACGCAGCGCTGGGAGGAAATTTTTCCAGTCGCATCAACATGAACCTGCGCGAGGAGCACGGGTACACCTATGGAGCATTTTCGGTGTTCTCGTCACGGCGAGTTCCGGGGCCGTTCTACATAGGAGCAGGTGTCCGGACGGATGCGACGGCGCCAGCGATTACCGAAGTCTTTAAGGAAGTGGACCGCATGAGGAGCGAGGCGGTTTCCGCAGAAGAACTGGCGCTGGCAAAGGATTCGATCTCGCGCTCGCTTCCAGGACTGTTTGAAACTACAGCGTCCACCACCAACAGCATTGGCAGTTTGTTCGTATACGACCTGCCGCTCGACTACTACCGGGACTTCCCGGCCAAGGTGGATGCGGTGGATGCCGACGCTGTGCTGAGCATGGCAAAGAAGTACCTCACGCCGGAAGGCATGGTAGTAGTTACTGTCGGTGATCGCGCCAAGATCGAACCGGAGTTAAAGAAATTGAACCTGGGCTCAAGTGAGGTTCGGGATTTCGAGGGGAATCCGGTGAGGGAAGGGGCGGCTGCGGGGAATTAGAAGCGTAGCTGCTTTGCACGGAGCTAGGGAACAACCCCACTCAAGCCAGAATCAGGCTTGAGTGGGGTACCCGGAGATGATCGTGTGCTCGACCAAAGTCTATTTGTAGCCGGCTTCCTGAAGGCGTTTGTTAATGGCGTCCCAGTTCACGACATTCCACCAGGCATTCAGGTACTCGGGACGGCGGTTCTGATATTTGAGGTAATAGGCGTGTTCCCACACGTCGTTGCCCATGATGGGGAAGGCTCCCTGCATAAGGGGTGAATCCTGGTTGGCACTGGAGGCGAGTTCAAACGAACCGCCCTTGAACGTGAGCCAGGTCCAGCCGCTTCCGAATCGCTTCACTCCGTTGTCGTTGAACTTTTCCTTGAAAGCCTGAAAGCCGCCGAGCGTTTCCTCGATGACCTTGGCGATGGCCCCGGTGGGATTGCCGCCGCCATTCGGCTTCATGATGTTCCAGAACATGGTGTGGTTGTAGTGTCCGCCTCCGTTGTTCTGAACGGCAGTGCGTATGGCTTCCGGAACGGAACTGATGTTGCGAAGCAGTTCCTCCACGGACTTTCCCTGAAGCTCCGGAGCCTTTTCGAGCGCGGCATTCAGATTGGTGACGTAAGCGGCATGGTGCTTGTCATGATGCAGACGCATGGTCTGCTCGTCGATGTGCGGTTCGAGTCCGTTGTAGTCGTAGGGCAGGGGCGGCACTTCGTGGGCCATCAGTCTTCCTCCACAAGAGTCTGGTTACGGCAATTCAAACTCTTAAGGATAGACCGCTCAGCCGGGATTCGCCAGTCCCGCACAGCCATATGGAGCGGAGGAGCAATGAGCGGCGCTCAAAGCGATCCAACAAGGATTCAGGCTACGTTCGTTAAAGGGGATTGCGAGAGTTGCGCTTCCGCGAGGTGGCGCCGAACCGTTTCCACTGCGTACCAACCGCGGCAAGGCCGCCGCCGAGCAGCAGCAGCGTGGCAGGCTCCGGGATGGACGACGTAACCTTGAGTTCGCCCTTGAGGTACTCGGGCGTGTTCTTTCCCTTGGTGTACCAGTCACTGTTGAACTTCAGCTTCACATAGAGAGGATTCTGAAGAATGCTGAGTACATCAGAGAAGATAATCGACTGTGAGGTGGAGTCCCCGGTTACGGTAAATGGAAGGGCTCCGCCACCGCTCTGACCGTTGGCGGTGATCAAGGGAGTGATCGCGCCAGCAGGGGTAAAAAAGCGCACAGACTCAAAGAATCCGTAAGGATCGTTCACGCCGGAGAGATCCAAGTCGGTGAAAGTAAACGTCAGGGAGGCGCTGGCGGCGGGCAGATTCACCGGGGCGAAGCGCAGGTACATGGTAAGGGCATTCGAGATGCCGTAGCCACTGTCGACGACTGTTCCGGCGGTACGCCCGGAACCTATATCGGTGACTCCAAAGACCCCGTCGGCGTCGGAACTCAAGGGAATGTAGAACTTGGTCCAGCCGGTCGTGGCGTCAAAGCAAACGTTCCCTTCGAGTGTCGGGCATGTCGGAACCGCCTGCTCTGTAGAACCAAAGCCTGTAACCGGTACGCCCAAGACGGTATCTGCGTTTCCTGAAGAGGCAAGGAAGAGGATCGCCGCAAAAACTAGGAGGCGCTGGTAAGGACGAGCGACTGCCGGGGAAGCGGTCATTGTACAGAAATTCCTTGCTTTCCAGAGGTCGGATGGCCGGAAGACACACCTACGAAATCTGTAGTTGCAATTTTGTTACCAGCTTGGAGGAAATGGTTGTTTATTTCGATTCATTGAGATAACAACCAAAAAGCGGGTTATGGGTTTGATAAGTTGCAAAGATTTTGCATAAAAGTGCCATCTGGTTTGCCTTTGAACCAAGCATGAGGGCCGAGGAGGGATGGTTTGGTTGATTACCAAGGTTCCCGTACTGGGCGGCTCTGGCGGGAATGCTTTCGGGACCTGAGAATAACAACGGTAGCTACGTACGGTAGCGCCAATTAAAGTGGAACGAAGGTGTGGGCGTGCGAAACATCTGTCGTGAGGAAAACCGAGTGTCGGTAGAAGCGACGATTCGGCAGTCTATGTTCTTCGGGGTCAAGGTATTAGCTCTGTTCCTTGTGATGGCAGTTGGGGTGGAAGCAGCGCCGCCGGCGGCCCGCGCTGGCTCGAAGGCTAATGCACAGAGTTCCGCCAGCAAGGCGCGTAAGGCATCCGCCACCAAGAAAAAGACGCGTACCCGGAAGCGGACAACCACCCGCCGACGCCCACGTGTGCCCTCGTACGTCACAAGTTCTTATGCGCAGAACCAAACCAGCGCGGATGTGATTGCCGGAGAAGACCCCACAGTGCGCGCAGCGGCGGTAGAGGCGCTTGGGAACATGAATGGTTCCATCGTAGCGATCGATCCGGAGAGTGGCCGCATTTTAACCATGGTGAACCAGAAACTGGCGCTTTCCGCGGGAGCGATTCCGTGCTCCACAATTAAGATTCCGGTAGCACTGGCTGCATTGAATGAAGGAGTGGTGAACCAGGAGACGGAAGTGGCGCTGAGCCGCAGGGTTTCGATGAATCTCAGCAAGGCGCTGGCGGTCTCCAATAATACGTATTTTGAGATTCTGGGGCGGCAACTGGGCTTCCAAAAGGTGGCTTACTACGCGCGCCAGTTTGGGTTGGGCGAACATGCGGGATACGGCATCACAGGGGAGAAGCCGGGAACATATCCTGTGAAGGAGATTTCCGCGAGCCGTGGCGGCGTAGGACGGATGTGCTCGTTCGGGGAAGGGATCTCGGTGACTCCGCTGCAACTGGGCGCACTGGTTTCCGCGCTGGCGAATAACGGAACGCTTTATTACTTGCAGCATCCGCACACAGCGGATGAAGCGCAGGCATTTACGCCCAAGGTGAAGCGGTATCTTGATATTGCTCCGCTGATACCGCACGTGCAGAACGGCATGCGCGGCGCGGTGGACTATGGAACCGCGCG
>JBFXAV010000405.1:0-3588 GCA_050183935.1 Candidatus Korobacteraceae bacterium
GGATTTACGTTGTGCGATTGTTTGCGTTCCTTCTGATTCTGGGTGGAATCCTCAACAAGAACTACCGGCCCAGCCGCTAGGCTGGATCCTCAATCTCCATACTTCGATTCTCCTCCAAAAGTCCCTTAGCGGGCATCGCAGTCACCGGTGGTGACATCCGAAATGAAGGCGCCCGACCTGACTGGGAATCATCTGACATGGGAATGTTGTGACCCCAACCTACCAGAGTGGCGATCGTGTTCCGGGGACCGCGGTGTATTCCGTGACCCACGCGGAGCATCGTTTACAGCCGGAGGTGGCGCTGCCCCAGGGGCAACGGTTTCCTGTCTGCTCCAAATGTCAGGCTGCGGTACGATTTGAACTTCTGAAAGCCCTCTCCGACTGGATGGTAGTCACAGAGCTGGCGGCGCTTGAGGAGCGCCCATACGGGATGACAGCGTGAGTGGTTCTCCGCGCTAAAACCCCCACAGCGCCAGGGCATTCAATCCCAGGATTTTATTGCGATCTTCCGCGGTGAAGAAGGGAAGTTCCTCGCGCACGAGCGCAAGCTCCTTGCTCAAAGGCAGTCGGCCTGCCTGCTCTCTGGTCGCGCCCGGAAACCCCGTTCCCCACAAAAGCCGCGCGCCGCCAAAGCGGTCATAGAGGCGCTGCACGTAGGGAAAGGTATCGCGATAAGGGAACTCCTTGCTGGCGGAGATAATTTGCAACTCGCTGACCTTGGCCCATACATTGGGATAGCGGGCAAGCCGAAGGAGCTTTTCAAACTCCTGTTCAGGCTTTGAGCCCTTCAGATCCACGCGTGCCAGGTGGTCAATGACGATTCTGACCCGGGGGAAGCGCTGGATCATGTCTTCCAGTCGCGGCAACTGCGGCGTGGCGATAAAAAAGTTGAAGATCGCGCCCAGTTCCTCGGCTTTGTGCCACATGGGATAGCTCTCGCGAGAATTTAACCACTCATCGCGATCACGATAGTAAATGGGGCTGAAGCGCATTCCGGAAAGGCCGTGCTCCTGCATCCAGTAGGCGAGCCTTTCGGCGCGTCCGGGATCGGTAGGGTCAATCAATCCCTGGCCGCGAAAACGTGCACGATGAGTTCGCAGCACCTCGGCGAGGTAGCGATTGTCCCACCCATGGGAAATCATCTGCACCAGCACGGCGTTGTCGATTTGGAACTCGTCCATCTCTTTCAGGAGGCGTTCCACCGTGCCCGCGATGGCGGGCGGCTTGAACTTGTCGTCATAGGGATTCGCAAAGGGAAAGCGCGCGGGGTCGTCCGTCCAAACATGTACGTGTGTGTCCACGATAGGAGAACCGGCACTCGTCTGGGCCTGCGAACGCGGCAGAAAACTCGCCATCGCTCCCGCTGCAGCCAGTGAGGCGTTACGAAGAAACTCCCGTCGGGTACGAGACTGCAGCATCAGTTCTCCAGAACTTTGAAGGCGTCACATTCTACTCCGCCGACAAGGGGATACAGCCCTGCGCCAATCTTGCTTGTGATAACTTGCATGACCCGGCAGAAACTTTGGAGAACAGGGGCTCATGGCACACGGTCAATCGTCAGGAGCACAGGCGGCAAGAACGACAGCGGGAACAGGTTCCATCCGCGTAGTCGCCCTGGCCAGCCTGGTTGGCACCACCATCGAATGGTATGACTTTTTTCTTTATGGGACAGCGGCTGCGCTGGTCTTCAATCAACTCTTTTTCCCAACATTCGATCCCCTGACGGGGACGCTCGCCGCCTTCGGCACCTATGCCGTGGGCTTCATTGCGCGTCCCATCGGAGGAGTCATCATCGGGCACTTCGGCGACCGTATTGGACGCAAGTCCATGCTGGTGCTCACGCTCATGATCATGGGCGTCTCCACCTTCCTGATCGGACTGCTGCCAACCTATGAGCATATTGGCCCATGGGCAGCGGTGGCGCTTGTGTTGCTGCGCATCGCGCAAGGGTTCGGCGTGGGAGGAGAGTGGGGAGGCGCGGTCCTGATGGCAGTGGAGCATGCGCCGCCAAACCGCCGCGGCTTTTACGGAAGCTGGCCCCAGACCGGCGTTCCCCTCGGACTGCTGCTTTCCACCGGCGTCTTCGCCCTGTTCGCGAGGCTGCCGCAGGAGGAATTCCTCCGTTGGGGATGGCGGGTTCCGTTCCTGATCAGTATTGCACTAGTCGGAGTGGGGCTGCTGATCCGGATTCGGATTCTCGAGACACCATCATTCGCCCGCATCAAGGAGACACAGAGCGAGGCGCGCCAGCCCATCCTGGAGGTCCTGCAAAGGTATCCCAAGCAGGTTTTGCTGGCCATGGGCGCCCGCGTTGCCGAGAACGGGTCGTTCTACATCTACAGCGTATTTGTGCTGCTCTATGCCACCCAGCACGCGAACGTGGAGCGTGGCGTTGTGCTGGCGGGAATTCTGATTGCGTCCGCGTGTGAACTGGTCGCCATCCCCGCCTATGGCGCGCTCTCCGACCGCCTGGGCCGGCGCCCGGTGTACCTGTTTGGCGCGCTGTTTACGGCTGCGTTTGCTTATCCGTTTTTCTGGCTCATTGATACCGGCTCCACCCCGCTGGTGTGGGCGGCGATTCTGGCGGCATTCCTTTTTTCCCATTCTCCAATGTATGCGCCACAGGCGGCGTTCTTGTCGGAGATGTTCGGCGCGCGCGTTCGCTACAGCGGAGCCTCGCTGGGTTCGCAACTGGCCTCCGTGCTTGCGGGAGGGCTCTCTCCGTTTTTCGCCACCGAACTACTGCGACGCTATGGGAGCGGAAGTGCGGTGGCAGTGTATGTGATCGGCATGGCGGCAGTCACGATCGTGGCTGTGCTGGTCGCTACCGAGACTGCACGCGCGGACATGGATGAAGGCTCCGGAAGTTAAGCTCCGAAGCGAAGTTTCGCAGCAACCAGAATCGCACCGGCATCCGCTTGCGGAAGACAGTGGGATTGGGGGCCCCGGACCAGGTTAGGCGACGGAGCCCTTACAGCTTGTGCTCGAACCGGGGACCTTACTGCACCCGGGTGAGTCCCTCGTAGACCCACAACCCCGCGATCACCAGGATCAGCATTCCGGATGCTGCGCCCAGCCAGCGTACGGCCGGCGCTACACGATTCATTTTCGCCAGAATCTCTTCCTGTTCCTTGGCCATCTGAGTCTCGCCTTCGCCCAGGAAGAGTTGATCGTCTTCGTGCATGGTGAGCGTGCTGCGATAAATGATCAGCACGACTAGAACTGCTGTGAGAGCACCCCAAGCTAGCATCAGAGTGTTAATGTACGGCGTCATATACGCCACCTCGGATAGGTTTATCAAGCCGTTGCGACTTAATATCCCGCACCTTGCGCGGGGGAAACCGACCGGACCCTGCAAGCTGCTTCCCACCCAACGGGCGCGATTGCCAAACGTCCGAGCGGGGAAGCTGCAGCTGGGACGTCGTCTTTGGGGCGGCCTCATTATAGACCTAGCCGCAAAGTGCAAGGACTACTTTTGGCCTGGGAGGGTTCCTGGTAGAACTCCCCCCCGTAGGATCTCCATAAATTGGACGCGGCTTTGGCAGCCGCAAGCCGCCCGCCTCGATCACAAAGCCGTAATTCTGCGAC